>URHY01000048.1 GCA_900547815.1 uncultured Solobacterium sp. | reverse complement strand
CACCCCATAACTTGGATCTTAGATCATCCCCAAACTCTTTCATCAAGAGTCTGGCTGATACACCCTTCATAGCTTTTATAATATTTGGAATGTAGTGCTGCGGCGTACAATTGATCAGCATATGGATATGATCTTCCTCCATATTCATTTCTAGAATTTGAAAACCATTATCCTTTGAAATCTGAGTCAGCAGCTCTTTTAATCTAGTTGAAACCTGTCCATTCAAGACATTACGACGATACTTTACACACCATACAATATGATACTGTATTGAATAGACATAGCCTCTTCCTTTAACAACTTCCATGTTTTTCCTCATCGATATTATAACATATGTATATGATTAAATCATTATATTTATGATTTATTTTTAATTTATTTATCTAACATATGCTAACCTAATTCATCTCATGACTAAAGTCACGAGTTTTCTTAGATTGCTTTATAAATAATAGTGGCTAGAAATAACCCGATACCTGCAACATGAGCTGCTTTTTCACGATTTCTCTGCCCCAAAGTTCTTGCGAGTAAGGCATTTACTCCAACACCTGTACCAATGGCTAAGGCCACCATCAACATCTGGATAGGGAAAACTAAGGTAAGTGCATTTAATGCGGCTTCACTTCCTTCTTTCATATTTCCTACAAAGGCACTGTCCACAATATTATAGACAGCTTGCAAAGCCATAGATAAAATCATGGGCACACCCATTTGAAGCATTAACTTATTGATGGGTTCATTTTTCATTTTGTTGTTTTCTTCCATTCTTTTCCTCCTTAAAACACAAAAAAGTGCATTGTCTACATAAGTTGGACTTACGCTTTTGAGCAACACACTTTACAAAAATATAAAAAAGTAGCAGAAAACTGGATTTACGCTGTTTCCGCTACTCGTTACGAAGTGATTATATTTTTATTTTTTTAATTTGTCAAAGTAAAATTACATGGCTTTTTCAATTAATTCTACACATTTATCAATACCCAAAACACCACTGTCTAAGCATAATTGATAATTTTTAGCATCGGCCCATTTACGATCTGTGTAATATTTATAGTAAGCAATACGACGTTTATCTTTGTCTTTGATTCGTTTGTCTGGCGCAAATTCATTTTGCCCATAAACCGAAACAACACGATTTTTTCGATATTCAAAATCGGCATGAATAAATACATTCAATACGTCTTTACGATCACGAAGAATATAGTCTGAACATCTTCCTACAATAACGCAGTTTCCTGTATCGGCCAATTCACAAATTACATTTCTTTGTGCAATATATAATTCGTCGGATAAATTATATCCATAATTATTCCAAATAAAACCAAATGTACTTGTGCTTGATGCATCTTCCCCATTTTCTTCAATATACTCTTTCGCAAAACCACTTTCTTGAGCAATTTGTTGCACAATTTCATAATCATAATAAGCATAGCCTAGTTTTTCAGCTAATTTCTTGGCAATGGTTCTTCCACCACTTCCAAATTCACGTGTAATTGTAATTATCATAAGATACCTCCTAATATACAAAAATCGAGCCTTCTACAACTGGAATTATATCCTGTAAGAAGACTCGTTGTTGTAGACATTTTACCAAAATTATAAATTTTTTGTAAGAATTATTATTCGTCTTTTCCTTAAAGTCATGGTACAGCATATCATATACACCATCACCTCACTTTTATACACTGCACTATCTACTTATATTTTAATTCACAATATGTCAAAAGTAACGTAAAATGTTGCATTTTAACACAAGAAAAACAAAACGTATAAATTTGCTTTATATAAAGCACTTACAGATATACATACCGCAGTACGCAAAGTAATTTAACAAGAAATATACCGCAGTGCGCAAAGTATATAAAAAGAATAGAATCTTTCGACTCTATTCCTTAGCTCCATATTCTTCATAATATGCATCAATTCTTGATTTTAATTCAGGATCTAATTTATCACCTAAATATTCAATTACTTCTGGCATTGACACGATTGCAGCTGTTGGGAAACCATATAATTCACTCACTTCTGTTAGTGCCGTTTTTTCACCTTTTCCCTTTTCGTTACGATTTAAAGAAACCATCAATCCAACGATTTCAACATTTGCTGCACCACGAACCTTTGGTACTGTTTCTTCCATTGATTTTCCAGATGTCGTAACATCTTCAATCATAACGACACGATCTCCATCTTGTAGTTTTGTTCCTAAGAAACTTCCCTTGTCAGCTCCATGATCTTTTTCTTCTTTACGATCTGAACAATAACGAACTTCCATTCCATATAAATTATCTAATGCGATTGTAGTCGCAACAGCCAATGGAATTCCCTTATATGCAGGTCCGAATAATACATCAAAGTCTTTACCATATTGATTAACGATGGCCTTTGCGTAATATTCACCTAATCTTTTTAACTGGTTACCTGTAACATATCCACCAGCATTCATAAAGAATGGGGATTTACGTCCTGATTTTAGTGTAAAATCACCAAATTTTAATACTTTAGATTCCAACATGAAATCAATAAACTCTTTTTTATATTGTTCCATTTTCTTGCCTCCACTTTTATAAAAATTCTATCACACTTCTGCACAATTTCCCATAATTGTATGATTTTTAAATGATAAATATTATGGTAGTATAATGCTGAGGTGATAGACAATGCAGGAAAATGTATTCTTTTTTCTGAAGGCTAAAAATAGTGTTAAATATTTATATGATAATATCAGTGTAGAAGATGGACTCGCTCTCATGCGCAAGCACAAATATACAGCGATGCCCATTATTAATAAGGAAGGGGTTTATGTAGGAACCATTACAGAGGGGGATTTTCTTTGGTACTTATTAGACCATCCTTCAATTCATAAAGAAGATCTAGAACAAATGGAGATTCGTGAACTGATTCGTGGAGACTTTACGCCACCAGTTCAAATCGATGTTCCAGTCGATCAATTGTTCGCTCAATCTTTGAAACAAAACTTCGTACCCGTAGTCGATGATCGCCAGATCTTTATTGGTATTGTGACACGACAATCCATCATTCAATATTTAATGAATAACGCAAGTAAATATCTATAATTTTAAAACAGCCAGATTTTTCTGGTTGTTTTCTTTATCACATTGAAAAAAGCCTTTAAATTGTGTATGATAATGGGTATTAATGAAGGAGTGATAGTTTCATGAATCCGGATGATTCAGTCCCGTTACAGTATAGTTTAGGAGGGTTAATATGAGCCTTCCCATCTTAATTTTATTTACATTTATTCTAAACATCTTGTTTTCAATGACAAGCAGCATCGTTTCTACAAACAAAGAAATCGAAGATGATTCTTATAAATATCAAGCTACATTAAAATGGTTATCTCTATGCATGGAAGTATTTGGCATTGTGATGAGCGTAATCTATTTACAATCTTTGATCCATGGTCCATTACTTTATGTAGTCGTACTTCTATTGGTGTATGTATATATTTTATTGAGTGATTTATTACCAAGAAAATTTGCGAATGCTCATTCAGACAAGTTTGAAAAAACATTTATGTCTATTGCGAAAGGCATTCAATCCTTATTTACACCATTTACTTTCTTCTTGCGTTTTGAAGTAGAAAAAGAACAAGAAGATTATTCTGAAGAAGATATTTATGAAGTTATCAACGGTGGTGGAGTTGAGCCAAGTCAAAAGGAGTTTATTGAAAACTTATTTGAATTTGATGATACACCCGTTGAAGAAATTTGCACACATCGAAGTGAAGTTGTTTGTCTATATTTAAATGATGATAAAGAAACATGGAAAAAGACCATTCTAGAAAATCGTCACACATTATACCCTGTATGTGATGAGGATAATGATGATGTCGTAGGTATTCTAGATACACGTGATTATTTCCGTTTAGATTCGATTGAACAAGATAATGTCATCAATAAAGCAATGGATCAGCCTTTCTTTATTTCACAAAACATGAAGGCCAATGTTTTATTGAAGGAAATGAAAATCAAAAAAGTATACTTTGCGGTTTTACTGGATGAATACGGAGGAATGACCGGTATCGTGACTTTACACGATATTATTGAAACCCTTCTTGGTGAAATCCAAGAAGATGATGATATTGAAGAACCAGATCCAATCCAACAAATTGATGCAGATCAATTTAGAATCTATGGCCAAGCTGACATTGAAGATGTCGAAAAAGCTTTAGGCATTTCATTAGAAGATGAGGATTGTGACACGTTTGGTGGATACATCCTAAATCATTATGGACAAATCCCTGATGAAGGTTCACATTTTAAAGTCAATCTAGACTTAATGGATGTATATGTTAAGGAAGTAAAGAATCATCGTATCGGACAAACTATTGTACAAATAAAACGAAAAGAGGAAGGAAAGCAAAATGAAAGCACTGAAAAACGCAATCGAGACTAGAGGACATTTTATCAATGATGAAGTATTAAAGGTGGATGCTTTTTTAAATCACCAAATTGACTGTTCTTTAGTAGATGAAATGGGAAATGAATTTTATGAACACTTTAAAGACAAAGGCATCACAAAAGTAGTAACCATCGAATCTAGTGGTATTGCCCCAGCATTCGCAACTGCCATTCGTTTGAATGTGCCATTGATTTTCATCAAGAAAACACAACCAAGCACAATGATCGATCCAGCATTTGCGGAAGTCTTCTCTTTCACAAAGAATAAAACATATCCAATTTGTATTGAAAAAGAATACTTAAAAAAAGGCGATAAAGTTTTATTCATTGATGACTTCTTGGCAAATGGTGAAGCGTTCAAGGGAACAGAAAACTTAATTGCGCAGGCACAAGCTGAAATTGTTGGTGTTGGCATGGTGATTGAAAAAGCTTTCCAAAAAGGGCATGCATATATTGTCGAAAAGGGATATGACCTTTTGGCGTTGGCATCTATTGCAGGTGTTAAGAATAAGAAAATTACATGGGCTGATGAATAATCAGTCCATTTTTTTAAAAATTCGGAGGATTCTAATGAAAAATACATTCAAAAAACTATTTATTAGCTTTACCGTATTATCACTCACTGCATGTGGTTCAACTACAATGCAAGATAATACGTTTGCAGCTAAAGAAAACAAGGGCTTCACAAAATACACAAACCAATTGGTAGTTGAATATGCCGAAAACGACTATACAACGATGCACCAATTCTTCGAACATCCAGAAGACTATGGTATTGATATTAATAATGTAGATGTAAGTCTTGGTGAATTTTATACGGACAATACAGAAGAAATCAAAGAGGATCAAAAAGAATTAAACAAGTTTAATCGCAGCACTTTAGACAAGATGCAACAAACCATTTATGATGAATTGAAATATGAGAATGAATTGAGCTTAAAAACTGAAAACAAGAAATTTCAATATTTGAATAATTGTTGGAGCACAATGAGCGGACTTCACCAAAGCCTGGTTTCTGTTTTTTCTGAATACATTTTACGAAGTGAAAAAGATATTCAAGATTTGATTACTTTAATCAATGATGTGCCTCGCTATACAAATGATGTATTGGAATATACAAACGAACAAGCAAATAAGAATACATTACAGTTTGACTATGATTCTGTTATTCAAGATATTCAAGATGTCATCAATAATAAAGAGAATAGTTCAATCACAAGTGCATTAGATAATTCGATCGAAGCTTTAAATCTAGATGAAGAAAAAACAACATCTTATAAAGCACAAGTCAAAGATGCCATGGATATAAGTTTCTTTCCTAGTTATCAGGCTATGTTAGATACATTGACATCTCTTCAATCCAAAGTACAACCTTTACAAGGGTTGTCGAACTATAAGAATGGTAAGAAATACTATGAAGTATTAGTTGAAAATGCGACAAGTTCTACCGATTCTATTTCAACCATCAAAAAGAATACACAATCCGCAATCAATTCGGCTATCACTAAATTCCAAAAACTATATAAAGCCAATCCAATGATTGCGTATGAACTCGATTCGGTTTCAACGGATTTTACGGATGTAAATCAAATTCTAGAAAGCCTTCAAAAGAACTATAAAAAGGATTTTCCAGAAGTAAAAACCATGAAATATGATTTAAAGGCACTACCAGAAGATCAATCTGTCAGCGGAATTGTTGCCTACTTTATTACACCAGCCTTGGATTATTCACAAAACTATCAAATGCGCTACAACAAACGTGATTATGGTGATGATCCATCAAGTTTAACACTTTATCAAACATTAGCTCATGAAGGTATTGCCGGGCATATGTATCAAGCGCAATACAATAAGGAACATTTAAAATACCCAATCCAATTCTTCTACAACAATCTAGGTATGTCAGAAGGATGGGCTACTTATATGGAAAGCATGTCTTTACATTATTTAGATAATAATGAAGACTTATTAGAAGCCTATAATTTGAATAACATTCTTACCAATCTATACATTGTCTTAATGGATATCAGCATTCATTATGATGGTATGTCACTCAATGATTTTAAGAATGAATATGGCGATATGTTTGGTTCAGAAGGATTAGAAAGTATTTACAATCAATTGGCAGACAATCCAACTGTATTCTTATCTTACTATTATGGATATCTTCAAATCGTAGATTTAAAGAGTAATGCCAAATCTAGATTAAACTCAAAATTTGATAATGCAGACTTCCATAATGCCCTGCTACAATATGGTGAAGTCAACTTCAATATTGTCAAACAAAGCGTAAATGAATATATCAATGAAAACAGATAAAACACAAAAGATGTTGGTTTAAATTTCCAACATCTTTTACATTTTTCTAGGGGAAAGTATAACTATATTTAACACTTTTTATTTAATAATTTCTTTTTCCAACAAACACATTATATACACTTGTGTAACAATAACTCTTTTTGCGAACAGAATCATCGTATGAAATTACATTTAATTCTTCCATCTTCTGAATCGTACGATTGATTGTTGATTTTGATAATCCTGTCATATCCTCTAATTCTTTTTTAGTAAATACAACTTGAGAAAGAATAATTGGCATAATCTTATATAGTGTTGCACTATGAATCGTTTCCATTTTTGCCATATCTTCCTTGTAGATTCTATCTATTTCATTCATTTTATAAATAAAGCTATTGCACTGATCTACTACGCATTGAAGGAAAAATTTAATGTACCCTAAATAGTTCCCTTTACGACTTTCCATTAGATTATACTGATATGCAGGTTTATACAATTCCAATATTTCCGACATGTATAATATTGGTTTATCTTGTTCAAACCTTGCCATTTGAATAGGAATCAATACTCTTCCTAGTCGTCCATTTCCATCTGAGTATGCATGAATCGTTTCAAATTGCGCATGAGATAATGCCACATTAATTAAATACGGATCGATAAACTCATCATTCATATATTCATATAAATTTTCTAATAATCTGTATACATTTTCTGGTGCTGGAGGAATAAATATCGCATTATCAATACCCGCTCCTTTAGGACCAATCCAATTTTGAGTTGTACGAATATGACCTGGCTTCTTTTTAGAACCACGAACACTGTCCAATAAAAGCCTATGCATTGTATTCACCAATTCAAAATCTATATCTTTTCCATCATCAATTTTCTTATATGCATATTCCACAGTTTTCTTTAAATTTTGAATCTCTTTATTATCATCCGTTTCTTCCATATATTTTAAATAATACATTTCATCTTGCGATATCTGTGTACCTTCAATTTGAGTTGATTTCAAACTCTCACTCAACAAAATTGAATCTAAAAAATATTTTGAATCAAAATCCAAAGTCTGTAATTTAATCTTATACTCCGTATATTTCGCGTTTGCCTGAGACAATAATCTTAATAAGTCTTTATCCATCTTATAATTCACCGGATATAAATTTGCACTAAAAGGTGTCATTTTTTCTGCCTCCTGACTTTGTTTACATTATTTTACCACATAAAAGTATCATAATTTTAAATTTTGACTCATTTCACTGCTTTTTTAGTGTGTTTTGGTTCATAATTTCAGATTTTGACACCTTTTTATGCTTTTTTACCCCGCTTTGAGTCAGACTTGACTCATTTTGACTTCATTTCAATCGAAAAAGTGTCATATTTTTAAATTATGACACTAAAAAAGAGAGAACCTTGAATCAAAATTCTCTCAAAAACTATTATAAATCAAAACCAAAATAACGAACGGCATTGTTGTAAGAGATACCCTTAACGATTTCAGTTAAGTTTTCTTTATCATAAGGATACTCTCCATTTTCTACCCATGTGCCAATTAAGTTACACATGATACGGCGGAAATATTCATGTCTTGAATACGACAAGAAGCTTCTTGAATCTGTTAACATACCTAAGAAATTACCTAATAATCCTAAATTTGCCAAAGATGTCATTTGTTTTTCCATACCCGTTTTATTGTCGTTAAACCACCAAGCTGATCCTTGTTGAATCTTTCCAATCGCATCACTATTTTGGAAACATCCAAGTACTGTACCAATGAGTTCATCATCACCAGGATTTAAACTGTATAAAATTGTTTTTGGCAATCCACCATTTTCATTGATCGCATCCAACATATTTGTAAGTTGGTCTGCAGGCGCAAAATTTGAAATACAATCATAACCCGTATCTGGTCCTAGCTTATTGTACATGGTTGTATTGTTGTCACGTTTACAACCATAGTGCAACTGCATTACCCAACCTAAACGTTTGTATTCTTTTGCAATGAATAGTAAGAATGCTGTCTTATATTGATCACATTCGAATGCGGTAACAGCCTCGTGATTCAATCCTTTTTCAAAGATTTTTTCGATTTCTTCTGCACTTGCTGGAGCATACATCACATAATCCAAGCCATGATCACTTACTAGACATCCTAATTCATTAAAGTATTCCATACGTTTGATGATCGCTTTTTTCATATCTTCAAAAGTATGAATTTCAACTTCAGAAACAGTTGCCAATTGGCTCATGTAGTCGGCAAATTCTGGTTTATTGATACGCATAGCTTTGTCTGGACGCCAAGCAGGAAGTACCTTTACATCAAATGTTTCATCCGCTTTAATCACTTTATGCCAATGTAAATCATCAATCGGATCATCTGTAGTACATAATAATTTAACATTTGAGTTTTTAATTAAGTTACGCACACTCATATCATCTTGTTGTAATTTTTCATTACATAAGTTCCAAACTTCTTCCGCTGTTTTACTATTTAATACACCATGATATCCAAAATATCTTTGAAGTTCCAAGTGAGACCAGTGAAATAATGGGTTTCCAATGGCTTTTTCAAGAGTTTCTGCCCACTTCTGGAATTTTTCACGATCGGGTGCATCTCCCGTAATATAGTATTCGTCCACTCCGTTTGAACGCATTTGACGCCATTTATAGTGGTCACCACCAAGCCATACTTGCGTGATATTTTCAAATTTACGATCTTCAGCAATTTCTTTTGGATCAATATGACAATGATAATCTACAATTGGCATTGTATTTGCAGCATCAAAAAATAATTCCTTAGCGACTTCATTTGTCAATAAGAAGTCTTTATCCATAAATTGTTTCATTTAAAATTTCCTTCCTTCTAACTTACATAACCCATTAAACCAGGTAACCATAGACTTAATTGTGGAATATATGTTACCAACATCAATACAACAATAATTGCGAAGAAATATGGTAACAAGTGTTTAAATACCGTTTCAATCTTAACGCCACCAACTTTAACACCAACAAACAGTGTTGTTCCTACTGGAGGAGTAATTGTTCCAATGCACAAGTTGAAAATCAACATAATACCAAAGTGAATTGTGTTCATACCTAAGGCTGTACATACTGGCAAGAAGATTGGCGTAAAGATCAATGTGGCTGGTGTCATATCCATGAATGTACCAACTACCAATAAGATAATGTTGATCATTAATAAGATGACGTATTTATTGCTTGAAATTGATAATAATCCATTCGAAACCATTGTAGGAATGTTTGTGAAAGCCATAACCCAAGACATGATACTAGAAACACCAATCAAGAAAATAATGATACCTGTCATTTCTGCACTTGCTCTAAAGATTTCTGGTAAATCTTTCCATTTCATTGATTTGTATCCATAAATAGAAAGTAATAATGAGTATACAACGGCAACAACACTACCTTCAGTTGCTGTAAAGACGCCGGCAATGATACCTCCAATGACAATAATGATTAATAATAAACATGGTAAAGCTTGAATAAACGCATTAAACTTTTCTTTTCCAGTTAATTTAGTCTGACTTCTATATCCAGATTTCTTTGCGTAGATATATACAACAAGCATACAAGCTAGTGCCCACAATGCACCTGGAATATATCCAGCCATAAATAAGGCAGCCACACTTGTACCACCAGAAACCAATGAGAATGTGATCATTACATTTGATGGTGGAATCAATAATCCTGTTGGGGCTGTGGCAATATTGGCTGCAGCCGAGAAGTTAGGATCATATCCCTCATCTTTTTCAATTGGACCAATGATAGATCCCATAGCACTTGCGGCAGCAGTACCTGAACCTGAAATAGCTCCAAATAAAGCATTTGCCAAAATATTTGTCTGGGCTAAACCACCTGGTGTTCTTCCAGTAACAATTTTAGCTAAGTTAATCAAACGAATCGCAATACCACCTTTATTCATAATATTTCCCGCAAGAATAAAGAATGGAATGGCCAACAAACTAAATACACTGATTCCTGAGAAAATTCTTTGTGCACCTGTAACTACGGCTACATTTAGATCCATAACTGGTAAGATTGCACAAACACTACTAATTCCTAATGCTACGGCAATGGGAACGCCTGCAATAAGCATAATCACTAACAATACTAAAATAATTAATCCTGATAAAACTGATAAACTCATGCTTATTCACCCTTTCCTTTCGCCAAATCAATAATATTCATAATGCCATAAATGACAATTAGAATGCCTGATAAAGGAATGATTGTATAGATCAATCCCATACTTACGCCTAATGACGCTGTGATTTGAGTCATTGTTAATTTCATGATAGAAATTCCACCATATACCATAACGACAAGGGCGAATAAAATAATTAATAATTCAATAACAATTTCCAATACTTTCTTTTTTTGTCCTGTTACTTTATCAGCCAAGAACCCCATACGCATGTGATCTCTTTTACCAAATACTAAAGCTGTTGAAAGCAAGGCCATCCATGTAAAACTGTAAGTTAATAATTCTTCAGATACTGTACTTGGATTATTAAAGAAGTAACGAACTACGATTTGATATGTACCTACGACTACCATTACGGCAAATACGAATACACATGCCCATCCAAGAATAGTGTTGATTGCGTTTCTTAATTTTTCCATATTATTCACCATCCTTGCCTTCATATTTTTTGTTTACTTTTTGAATATGATCATAAATAGGTTTTGCCTGTGTATTATCCTTTAAGATAGATTCTTGAACACCCTTTACCTTCTTTTGGAAAGCTAAAACATCGACATCAATGAATTTAACACCCATTTGTTCTTGTGCTACCTTCTTAGCTTCTTTAACTTGCACATCCCATTGTTTACATTCTTCTTTGTTTGATAATTCAGCCGCCTTATAGAATACTTTTCTTTCTTCTTTAGATAAACCATTCAAGAAACTCAAGTTTCCAATCAACAAGTCTGGAATCATCTGGTGCTTGTTGTAAGAGAAATATTTCGCAACTTCACCATGTTTGTTGGATGTTAATGCTAATTCGTTATTTTCAGCACCATCAATGACACCTTGTTGAATAGCCGTATAAACTTCACCAAAACTCATTGGACTGGCTGCAGCACCAAATGCCTGACACATCGCAACACTTGCAGGGCTTTGTTGAACACGGATTTTTAATCCTTTCATATCTTCTGGTGAATCAATTTCTTTTTTCGCATAGAAGTTACGCGTTCCTGCATTATACCAAGTTAAAGCTCTAAAACCTTGTTCATCTGTACTTGAGAAAATCTTATTCATATAGTCCGTATCATTCATAACTTCATGATATGCATCTTCTGAAGTAAATAAGTATGGCATAGAGAAAATTTCATATACACTCGCAAATGTTTCTAGGTTTGCTGTACCAACAATTGTAAAATCAATAGCTCCTGTTTGCGTTAACTCGATAGCTTTTTGGGCAGCACCTAAAATTTCGTTAGGGAAAATTTGTACTTCATATTTATCCCCTAATTCTTGTTCAACGTATTCTTTAAATTTTAATAATCCCAGATACTCCGGGTGCGTTTCCGACTGCATTGTCGCAACACGAACGATACGCTTACCGTTTGTAACTGAAGAACAACCTGTTGCACTTAGCATAAACACAAGACACATAAGCGCTCCAAGTACTTTTTTTATCAACTTCACAGTAATCCTCCTAATGTTTAGAACTGTGTTGTATTACGCTTAATAAATTTACATGGAATCTCCATTTTTTGTCGAACTGATTTTCCCGCAAGAACTTTAATAAGCGAATCAACCGCAATTTCACTTAACTCTTCTTCTTGTGAATCAATAGAACTCATTTCCGGATAGCAACAAACACATAGTTCTGAGTTGTTGAATCCAACGATATTGACATCTTCAGGAATTGACTTATTGATTTGATGCACATATTTAAGTGCACCAACAGCCATCGCATCATCACTGGCAATCACGGCATCAAAATCCAATTTTTTCTTTGCCAGTAAATCTCTTGCCTTTAATACGTTATTTGGCATAAACGCCTTGTATTCTTCCTGCACCTTTAAACCATTATCAATCAGTGCATCTTGATATCCCTCTAATTTTTTCGTTGTGCTATACGAATTGGCATCATACAAAAACACAATTTTCTTCCTTCCAACTTCGATTAGATTACATACAGTATCATAAACCGCTTTATAATTATCTGTTAAAACACAATATACACCTGGTACTCGAACGTAACCATTCATAAGTACGACAGGAACTTTTTCGGCAGCATCTTTAAGATATTGAATATCATTCTGTCCGCAGTCCCCTGCATAATGTGAACCAACTAATATCATCGCATCGATTCTTCGATCCAATAATATTTTTACAGCTTCTACTTTTCCTTCATAATCAAAGCCACTACACATCAAAATTGAGTCATATCCATACTTGCGTAAATTCTTTTCTAAATACGCAATTGCACTCGCCATGTAACGATCGGATACATCCGGACAAACAAGTCCAACCGTTTTAACCGAATTCAAACCTAATCCTCGGGCAAATACATTGGGTGTGTAATCATACTCATTCATAACGTCCCAGACTTTCTTTTTTGTCTTATCTGAGACTTTAGGACTATTATTGATTACACGCGATACTGTCGCAATGGATACGCCTGATAATTTGGCAATGTCATAAATGTTCATATTTGTTTCACTCCTCAACCCCATTTCTTTACGTTGAGAATTGTAAGTACTTACATCACGTTTTTTATTGTAGTCGTTCACATTTCATAAGTCAAGTTCTTTTTGGAATCGTTTTCATGCTTGTATTTAAGGGGTTTATTCATCTTCTTCTCTATTTTACCAAAAAACAAGAGTGAAACATACTTATTTGTAAGTTTTTTAAATTTTCCTATTGATTTATTCAAAAAACAGGGTTATTCTGTGTAAGTACTTACATCAAACATTTAAACTATAGACAGGAGGTAGAAATGGTGCAAAAGTATATAAAAATTCATTCTGATGACTTGGTAGCTGTTGCACTATGTCCTTTAGAAAAAGGGACGGTATGTAATGTCGATGGACAAGAGGTTACACTTATTGAAGATATTGCCCAAGGACATAAATTTGCGTTGAAAGATATTAAAAAAGATCAACTTATTATTAAATATGGATATCCTATTGGTATCGCAAAGGAAGATATCAAGCAAGGAAGCTGGATTCATACACACAATATGAAAACTGGCTTAAATGATTTATTAACTTATTCTTATCATCGTAATGTGCAAGAACTAGAACCTAGTGAAAAACGAACATTTATGGGTTATCGCAGAAAGAACGGTAAAGTTGGTGTTCGTAATGAAATTTGGATCATCCCTACCGTTGGCTGCATGAACAATGTTGCCACGTCTATCGAAAGACAAGCCCAGAAATATGTAAAGGGTAATGTAGAAGCCATTTGTACGTTTACACATCCATATGGATGTTCTCAAATGGGTGATGATCAAGAAAATACACGTCAAATTCTTGCCGATTTAATTCAACATCCCAATGCAGGTGGTGTTTTAGTCTTAGGTTTGGGTTGTGAAAACTCAAACATCGATGTTTTAAAGAACTATTTAAATGATTATGATCCAGAACGTGTAAAATTCTTGGTTGCCCAAGAACATGAAGATGAAATTCAAGATTCTCTAGATATCATCGCTGATTTAGCCGATGTTGTAAGTCAAGACAAAAGAGAAGAAATTGATGCGAGTGAATTGATCATTGGTATGAAGTGTGGTGGTTCAGATGGCCTATCTGGAATTAGTGCCAACCCTACAGTAGGAGGCTTTTCTGATTTATTGATTTCAAAAGGTGGAACAACCATCTTAACCGAAGTACCAGAAATGTTTGGTGCTGAAACTATTTTAATGAATCGTTGTGAAAACAAGGAATTATTTAATGAAACCGTGGATTTGATCAATAATTTTAAAGAATACTTTAAATCGCATAATCAAACGATTTATGAAAACCCTTCTCCAGGAAACAAAAAGGGTGGAATCTCAACTTTGGAAGACAAGTCTTTGGGTTGTACACAAAAGTCTGGTAAAGCTAAAGTCGTTGGTGTTTTACAATATGGACAATGTGTAAAGAACAAAGGCTTAAATTTATTAAGTGCTCCAGGCAATGATTTAGTTGCCGCAACCGCATTAGCTGCAAGTGGAGCTCATATCGTATTATTTACAACAGGAAGAGGCACTCCTTTTGCCAGTCCAGTACCTACAGTTAAGATTTCAAGTAACTCTAGATTGTATTCAAATAAGAAAAATTGGATTGATTTCAACTGTGGTGAATTAGTGGAAGGTGTAAGCTTAGATACTTTATCCAATGATTTATTTGAATATGTATTAAGTGTCGCAAGCGGCAAAAAAGTAAAAAGTGAAGAAGCCGGTTTCCATGACATGGCTATATTTAAACAGGGCGTTACTCTTTAACGGGAAAGGAACAATCATAACATGGAAAAATTAAGTTACAAAGCCCTAGAAAACGTAGGGTATGATGGTTATCTATTAAAAGATGCCAAAGAAAAAGTCCTTCAATTTGGTGAAGGAAACTTCTTAAGAGCATTCGTAGATTATTGGTTTGATTTGGCAAATGAAAAAGCAGATTGGAATGGTAAATGTTGTCTAGTTCAACCTATTGCTCCAGGTCTTGCCGAAATGATCAACGAACAAGATGGATTATACACATTGCACTTAAGAGGTAGTATAAATGGAGAAAAAGTTGATGATAAACGAATTATTTCAAGTGTCAGTCGTTGTTTAAATCCTTACCAAGAAGAAGGATTTAACGAAATGATGAAAGTTGCCGCAAGCGACGATCTAGAAATCATCGTTTCAAACACAACAGAAGCTGGAATCCACTATGATCCTTCATGTCAATTTGAAGATAAGCCAGCCGCAAGTTTTCCTGGTAAATTAACGCAAGTTTTATACCACCGCTACAAAAACAACAAACCAGGCATCTTGATGTTAGCTTGCGAGTTGATTGACAACAATGGTAAAGAATTATTAAAGTGCGTGAACCAATATATTGAACAATGGAATCTTGAAGAAGGATTCAAAAAATATGTCAATGAAGAATGCACATTCTGCGGTTCCTTAGTAGATCGTATCGTCCCAGGTCGTATCCGCGATCCACAAGAAGTAGCTCGTCTAGAAGAAGAAAATCACTATTCAGATCCATTAACTGATGTTGGCGAAGTATTCGGTTTATGGGTCATTGAAGGAGACGAAAAATTGAATGATGTATTACCATTCAAAAAAGCAGGTCTAATCGACAAAGTATTCGTAACTCCAGATATGTCACCATACAAAAAGAGAAAAGTACGTATCTTAAATGGTGCACACACTGGATTTGTACTAGGTGCATATTTAGCTGGTCAAAACATTGTTCGTGACTGTATGCATGATGATGTCATCAAAGGATTTATGAATAAGATGTTATATGATGAAGTCATCCCAACTCTTACTTTAGATAAAAACGACTTATTAAACTTTGCGAAAGCCGTATCCGATCGTTTCAATAACCCATTTGTTGATCATGAATTAATGAGCATTTCATTAAACTCAACATCTAAATGGAAAGCACGTGTTATGCCTAGTTTCTTAGGGTATATCGATGAATACCAAAAGCTTCCAAAATGCATCACAACAAGTTTTGCGTTCTACATTCAATTCTATAGAGGATATGAACTTACTGATGCCGGTTTAGTAGCGAAACGTCCTGCAGGAAATACTTACACAATCAGTGATGATCGTGACATTCTAGAATTCTACTATAACCACAAAGACGATTCTGTAAAAGATTTAGTTCATGCGGTATGTACAAACACTTCATTCTGGGGTCAAGACTTAACTCAAATTGCTGGTTTTGAAGAAGCAGTAGTTAAAACTTTAACTGAAATTGAAGAAAAAGGTACTTATGAAGTCATGAAAGAATGTTTATAAGAGGGGTTAAACAATGAATAAAGTATTAGAAGAGATTTCAAAGATTGGTATTTTACCAGTCGTTGTC
>URHY01000047.1 GCA_900547815.1 uncultured Solobacterium sp. | reverse complement strand
CGTTGTATGAGTGTTGATTTTAGCTTTATATCCTAATTTATTAAATGTGTCTTAATATAAAAAAACAAGTCCTTAGACTTGTTCATCTAAAAAATATGTAGCCTCCATATCGGCAGTACTTAGCGCAAAGGCTAAAGGAAATAACTCAAAAGCCTTACCTACATTATTTACTGGGTCGCTTCCAGAAAATCCCATATGATAACGAATCGCAAAAGCTTCTTCACGACTAATGCGCATGAAGGGCTGAATCATATAGACACTTTTTTCTCCATGACCAAAGGGGATGTTGTCTTCGAATTCAAAGACATCTACTTGTTGCCACTCACCATTTATTTTTTTATTCCGGGTTCCTTTTTTATAGACACCAATTTTACATACATCATGTAACAAGGCAACTAATGCAATGGTTTCATCACTGTAGTTCATTTGATAAATGTCCTTTACTCTTTGTCTATCTAAATAATCTTTTAAGCAATGATATACATGCACACTATGTGCACATAAACCACCTTCCATATTGCCATGAAAACGTGTGCTTGCAGGTGCCATAAAAAAATCAGAGTGAGATCCTTCTAGAAATTCTAGAAAGGCATCCGCACCTTCACGATGAATATTTTCTTTATAGATTTGAATAAATTCTTCTTTTGCGTTCATACTTTTTACCTATATTAAAAGCCCAAGAACATGAGATCTTTCCCTGTTAAGTACAGGTGGGTAATCTGTGAACAGCATTAGGATCCCCACGCGTAGCGGGTCTTCAACACAACAATTCAACATCCGATTTCCCTTATCTCGAGTGTAGGAAAAATTAATGTCCTTAGGCATTTTTATAATAACGAACTTCATAATAGAATACAAGTCTTGACTTTTTAGTACCAAATGTGCATAGTTGCAAGTACCTTTAAAAACAAGTAAAATATAAAAGGTGAAATTATGGATGGAATTTTAATTATTGATAAACCGTATGGTATGACAAGCCATGATGTTGTAAATTGGCTTCGAAAAAAATATAAACAAAAAAAGTTCGGGCACACAGGAACATTAGATCCTAACGCAACCGGGGTTTTAGTTGTTCTTTGTGGTAAATCTTGTAAATTATTACAGTTTTTAAGTGATACCGATAAAGAATATATCGGACAAATTGAATTTGGAAAAAGCACTTCTACCGATGATATTTGGGGTGAAGTAGAAGCTGAAAAAGAGGTGAATTTGGATTTTTCTTTTTCAGAAGAACTACAAAAATTTGTAGGAAAGAATCATCAATTGGTGCCTAAGACTTCTAATAAAAAAGTGAATGGTAAAAAATTAATGGACTATCAAAGAGAGGGACTTGAAGTTCCTAAAGTCTATAGTGATATTGAAATTTATTCGATGGAAGATTTAGGAGATTATAGCTTTAAAGTCTCATGCTCAAGTGGAACCTATGTACGTAGTATTTGTCGTGATTTGGCTTTAAATACAAATAATCTAGGGTGTATGAAAAGTTTAAGACGAACGAAAGTGGGTCGCTTTACAATTGATCAGGCACAAACACTTGAAGATTTAGAAACGCAAGAACCTATCTTATATCCTTCAATCTATGTGTTGGATCATTTAGATAAAATCAATTATCAACCGATTCAAGATGTATACCAAGGAAAACGCATTCGTTTAGAGAATCCAAATCAAGAAGTATGTATTTTAGATGCAGGTGAGCCTATCGCTATCTATGAAAAAGAGCGTGAAGGTTTATTTAAAAGTAAAAGAGGTCTATGGTAATGGAAGTTATTCGTATTGATTATTCAAATGTACATAAAAATTTACCTAAGAGTTCTTGTTGTATAGGCTTTTTTGATGGATTACATACAGGGCATCAGGCTTTGATTGCAGATTGTATTAAAAAGGCAAAAGAATTAAACATTAAAAGTGGTTTGATTACATTTGATCCAGATCCTTGGAAGATTTTCTTTCCCGATCGTGTATGCAGGCATATCACAACACTTCAAGATCGTATCCAATTGGCAAGTTCAATGGGTATTGAAGTGATGTATGTGATTACTTTTTCAAAAGATTTTTCGGCATTAGATGTAGATGCTTTTCATTTGTTGTTAAAAAGCATGAATGTTGTCCATATCACTTGTGGATTTGATTTTAAATATGCATCTAAAAATTCTGGGAATGTGAAGACTCTACAAAGTCAAAACTATTTTGATGTTTCTGTCATTGATAGTGTCAATTCGAAGAATGAAAAGATTTCATCAAGTCGTATTGAGCCTTTGATTCAAAGTGGAAAGATTGATTTGGCTAATGAGCTTTTAGGTTATATGTATTCAATAGAAGGTTGTATTGAACATGGATTTAAAAGAGGAAGTACTTTATTGAATTTTCCTACCGCAAATCTAGGTGTAGATCCAGACTATCTAGTTCCTTCAAGTGGTGTCTATGCTGGTTTTGTCTGTGTTAAAGATACTTTATATGGTGCTATGATCAATGTGGGTAATAATCCTACATTTGAAAATAAAAAGGTTTCGATTGAAGCACATATCTTTGATTTTGATCAAGATATATATGATGAAAACGTTCGGTTTTTCTTTTTGAAAAAGACACGCAATGAAATTCGTTTTGATGGTTTTGAAGCATTAAAAAAACAACTACAAAGTGATATTCTTACTTGTAAGAAAGTGATTTTACAAGATTCAAAATATGTTGCGAGAACTACATCACTTTGGGATAAGAAAGTTTTTGAGTTTAAATAACTTTTTTGATATACTTAAAGAGAAGTGAAGGTGAAATTATGGCGAAAGAATATATCGAATTAGAACCAGGTAATGAATACGGTGTTATTTCTTTAAATAAGACAGTTTTTTCTACGATTGCGAAAAATGTCATCGAAGAAGATGAAAATGTTCAACTCGCAGAAGGAACAAAACCATTTAAAACAGGTATTGTCACAAAAGTGGATGATAATAAATTGACATTATCGATTCCTGTTAAAGTCAATCACAAGGCAAATGTGAGTGATGTTTGTTTAAATCTACAAAACAAGATCTTTGAAAGTATTTCTTATATGACAGACTTTAAACCTGAAGCTATTGAAATTCAGGTGACTGGATTTATTTTTTAAGGAAATCTTTCAAAGGTTTCCTTTTTTTAAAAATTTATGAGTGTATCTTTCGAAAATTATCTTGTAGTAGGTATTAGTTCAAGAGCTTTGTTCAATTTAGAAAAAGAAAATGAAGTTTTTGAAAAAAAAGGATTGGATGCATATCGTGAATATCAAATTGTTCATGAAAACGATGTGCTAAGTCCTGGTAGTGGTTTTACGTTAGTAAAAAATTTATTAAACATCAATAAGCTTGCCAGCCGAAAACTTGTTGAAGTAATTGTAATGTCAAGAAATAGTGCGGATACTTCATTGCGTATCATTAACTCACTAGAGCATTACAATATGGATATTGGACGTATGGTTTTAAGTGGAGGAGAAGATATTAGTCGATACCTTTCTGCCTTTGGTGTCGATTTATTCTTGTCGTGTAATGAAAATGATGTATCAAATGCAATTCATGCAGGCTTTGCAGCTGGTATGATCTATGCACGAGATACAAAATATAGCTTCCCGGATAATCAGATTCGTATTGCCTTTGATGCAGATGCCGTCTTATTTTCGGCAGAATCTGAAAAAATCTATCAAGAACATGGTTTAGATGCTTTTAATGAAAATGAGATTCTAAATCAGGATGTGGTTTTACAAAAAGGTCCTATGGCTTCATTGTTGAAAAGTTTATCTTGGCTTCAGAATGAAACGAAGGATTTAAATGTTTTGAGAACAGCCATTGTCACAGCCCGAAATAAAGATACAGGAGTTCGAGTGATTAAAACTTTAAGAGCATGGAATATTGTCGTTGATGAAGTATTCTTTATGCAAGGCGCAAAAAAAGCGGATGTGCTAGCTTGTTTTGGCGCCAATATATTTTTTGATGATCAAGACGTGCATGCAGCACCTGCAAGTGATGTAGTGCCTAGTGCCCGTGTACTATATAGAGAAGGAGAAATGTAAATGAATAGACATGAACAACGTGTAATTGCGATGCAAAGTGTATATCAACACTTATTATTAGGAAAGGATATTCGTAAATGTGTTTTTGATGTAATGAAAGGTTCAAATGACATTGATGGATATTTATACAGCTTAACAATGGGAACAGTAGAAAACAAAGAAGCATTTGAACAAAAAATCAATGAATTGTTGCGAGATGACTGGGATTTTGATCGTTTAAGTATGTTAGAACAAGCTATTTTGTTGATTTCTTTCCAGGAAATCTTGGCAAATGATACACCAAAGGCAGTAGTCATTAATGAAGCAATTACTTTAGCAAAAAAATATTGTGATGATAACTCATATAAATTATTAAATGGAGTTCTTGACCAGCTATGAGAAATGAAATGGTTGTAAGTATTTCAAGTGTTATTGCTCGTATAAAAAACGTTTTAACACAAACAATGGACCTAGATGGAATTTGGGTTCAAGGCGAAATCAGCAACCTTACAAAACATCGTTCAGGACATTATTATTTTTCTTTAAAAGATAAAAGTGGTGAAATGAGCTGTGTTATGTTTTCAAGCTATGTGTCACGATTAAATTTTGATGTACAAGAAGGTATGCGTGTACTTATTTCAGGAAGCATCAATGTTTATGAACAAAGAGGCAGTCTCCAACTTGTGATTCGTCAAATGAAGCAAGATGGCTTAGGAAATCTTTTTTTAGAGTTTGAAAAAAGAAAGCAAGATCTTTTAAAGGCTGGTTATTTTGCAGAAGATCATAAGAAATCTAAACCCGAATATATTGAAAATATTGGTGTTATTACCGGTGCTAATGCTGCTGCTTTACAAGATGTGCTGTCTACGATTCAAAGGCGTTGGCCCATGATGAAAGTTACATTGTATCCAAGTCTTGTCCAAGGAAATTTAGCTCCAAAAAGTTTGATTCAATCATTGAAAAAGGCAGATTTTTGTGGACATGATGCATTGTTGATTGTGCGTGGAGGTGGAAGCTTTGAGGACTTATTCTGTTTCAATGATGTAGAACTTGTCAAAACAATTTATGATTTAAATACATACATTGTAAGTGGTGTAGGCCATGAAGTGGATACGACTTTATGTGATTTAGTATGTGATCATAGAAGTGTTACTCCAACTGCTGCAGCACAATGGGTCAGTATAGATCAAAATGAAGTAATGGCAAAAATTATAAAAGATAAAGTGTTATTATCTAGAAACATGTCTATTATATTGGATCAATATAGATCCAAATTGAATTTATACCAGAATCATCCATATTTAAAGGATCCTAAGTCTTTTATTATTGAAAAACAATTAAAGTTGGATGCATATAACACGCAATTAGAGCATGCATTATCTTTAGAACTTCAAAAGATGAACTTAATTTTAAATTCTCGTGAGCAATTAGGTTTAAATATGAATCGAATATTAAAATATCATGAAAATAAACTTTTAAATATTCCAGAAAAACTTGAAATGAGTATGCAAACTAAATTACAAGATGCAAGGCATTTATTGCAGCGAGATTGTGCTTTATTAGATGCTTATTCTCCTTTAAAAGTTCTTTCTCGAGGGTATAGTATTTCTAAAATAGAAAATAAAGTCATTAATAGTATTAGTGATGTCAATAAGGATGATATAATGGTAACTAGGGTGCATGATGGTAGTATTACTTCTCGAATAACATCTTGTAAGGAGGAATAGGATGGCCGCAAAACAATTAAAATTTCAAGAAGCTATGAAACGCTTAGATGAGATAGTAACTTTATTAAACAATAATGAGTTAGAACTTGAAGAGGCAATGTCATTGTTTGAAGAGGGTTTAAAATTAAGTGCTCAATGTGAAAAGCAGCTTAAGAAATTTGAAAATAAAATGGATCAGTTGATGGAGGTGAATCAAGATGTTAGTGAATAAGGAATTTGAAGATTATTTATTGATGCGTGTACAAGAAAACGATGATAGTCGTACTAAAGATGCCATGGCCTATTCATTGATGAATGGTGGTAAAAGAGTGCGTCCAATGTTGTTATTTTCTGTATTAGAAGGATATGGAATCGAAGCAAGATTTGGATATCCTTGTGCTTGCGCTATTGAAATGATTCATACATATTCATTGGTTCATGATGATCTTCCAGCTATGGATAATGATGATTTACGTCGTGGTAAGCCTAGTTGCCATAAAGCTTATGATGAAGCAACAGCTATACTTGCTGGGGATGGTCTACTTACAAAGGCATTTGAAGTTGTATTAGATAGTGAGTGTAGTGCAGAACAAAAGGTAGCTTTAGTTAAAGCTCTTTCGTGGTATGCAGGAATTGATGGCATGATTTATGGTCAAACATTGGATTTGCAGGCTGAAAACGATAAGAATCCTACATTTGCATTGTTACAAGAAATCGACCATTATAAAACAAGTAAATTATTAACTTTACCTTTAGTGTGTGGTTGTATATTGGCAAATAAATTTGATGATGTTGACAGCTTTAGAAAAATTGGTCTTGTATTAGGTTTAGAATTTCAAATGCAGGATGATATCTTGGATGTAACGGGTAGTGAAGAAGTAGTTGGAAAATCATTGAGTGATGAAGATAATAATAAGGTTACAGCTGTATCTTTATTAGGACTAAATGGTGCTAGAGATATGGTAAAAAGCTATGACGAAACGATTCGAAAAGAACTAGGAAAAGTCAGCTGTGATGTGACTTCTTTGATAAAAGTATTAGATAGTTTAATTAAGCGTACATATTAATATATAGATATTTTTCACAAAAAGAGGTATATTATTAATAGCTAAAACTAGTCTTTAGCGGACTAGTTTTTTTAACGAGGGTTTAAAAATGAAAAAGATATGTCAAGTGTATGATATTGAATCGCCTAGTCAAATCAAAGATTTATCGATTGAAGAACTCACACAATTATGTAGTGATATTCGAGCTTTTTTGATTGATTCAATCTCAAAGACAGGTGGTCATTTATCAAGTAATTTAGGAATTGTAGAAGTCACAGTGGCTATGCACTATGTCTTCGATTCACCTAAAGATAAAATGATTTTTGATGTAGGTCATCAGTGTTACACACATAAAATATTAACGGGTAGATCTACACAATTTGCGACTTTACGAAAAAAAGGTGGTCTTTCTGGATATCAGAAAAGAAGTGAAAGTAAATATGATTGTTGGGAAGCGGGACATTCTTCAACATCTTTATCGGCTGCACTTGGTTATGCGATAGCACGTGACCTTTTGCACGAGGATTATCAAGTGATTGCTCTAATTGGAGATGGCTCATTAACAGGTGGAATGGCTTTAGAGGCCCTAAATGATATTGGCTCTAAACAAAAGAAAATGGTCATCATTTTTAATGATAATAATATGTCGATTTCTAAAAATTATAGTGGTGTGGAAAAACGTATCACAGATATTCGGGCTTCTCATTTATATTTGGATCTTAAACATGATGTAAAGAATAATTTGAAATCTAATAAATTAGGAAGTAATGTATTGAGTACATTGTCGCATTTTAGAGATAAGATCAAGGATGAAGTGATTGATGCACCATTATTTAAGGAATTTAATTTGGATTATATGGGACCTGTTGATGGTCATGACATTCAAAGTTTGATTAAAGTATTTCAAGCTGCAAAAGAGCATGATGGCCCAATTGTTGTGCATGTTTTAACTCAAAAAGGAAAAGGCTATAAATATGCAGAGCAAGACAAAGTTGGAAAATGGCATGGGGTTAGTCCATTCGATGTTGCGACAGGCAAATCTTTAAGTATACTTCCTCCAAATGAAATTTCTTGGTCACAAGTTATTTCAAATACTGTGATGGATCTTGCTCAAAAAGATAAGACTATTGTGGCAATTACACCTGCTATGGCTCAGGGAAGTAAATTATTGGAATTTCAAAAACGTTTCCCTGATCGTTTCTTTGATTGTGGTATTGCCGAGCAACATGCCGTAACTATGGCTTGTGCAATGGCATTTGGTGGGCTAAAACCATTTGTGAGTATCTATTCATCTTTCCTTCAAAGAGCCTATGATCAAGTGAATCATGATATGGCAAGAATGAATGTGCCAGTTGTGATTGGTATTGATCGTTGTGGTCTTGTTGGAGATGATGGAGAAACGCATCAAGGCGTATTTGATATTGCGATGCTAAGAAGTATTCCAAATCTAGTGTTATCACAGCCTAAAGATGCTAATGAAGCGCAAAACTTGATTTATACTGCATTCCAATCAAACAAACCATTCTGTGTGCGTTATCCAAGAGGTAATGTGAAGTACGTAAAGAATAAGTCTTATTCCCTGATACCTATTGGGTCTTGGGAAAAATTCGTGATTGGAACGCCATCACAGATTGTGATTACATATGGTACAGATGTAGATCATGTAATAAATAAAGCTAGAGAAAATAAAATGGGTTTACTTGTAGTAAACGCACGTTTCTTTAAGCCAATTGATGAAATTATGATGAAAGATTTAATAAAGATGAATCTTCCAATCACTGTATATGAAACGGATGTTAAGATTTGCGGATTATCAAGTGCAATTTTAGAGTTTATGAATACATTAGATGAAAAAATTCATATCTTAGGAATTGGTGATCATTATGTTTGTCATGGTTCAATTCGATCTTTACGCATTCAAGAAGGTATTAGTACGGAATGTCTATTTGAGGAACTAGAGAAAAATGAGTAAGTTGCGTTTAGATAAAGCTTTATTAAATGAGATTTCATCGCGGGCAAAAGCTCAAGATATGATCAAAGAAGGCAAGGTCAGTGTTAACGGAAAAGTCATAACGAAAGCAAGTTTTCTTGTGATTGATGAAGATGAAATTGTAGTAGCTCATACTGAAGATGAATTTGTTTCGCGTGGTGCTTTCAAATTAAAAGGATGTTTAGATAAGTATAATGTGGATATTAAAAATCAGGTTGTACTTGATATAGGTGCGAGTACTGGTGGATTTACGGATGTTTGTCTTCGTTATGGTGCTAAAAAAGTTTATGCCTTAGATGTAGGTCATTTACAACTCGCAAAAGAATTAGATGAAGATTTGCGTGTGATCAAAATGGAAGGGTGCAACGCAAGAGAAATTGTACCTGAATGGTTTGATGAAACTATTGATTTTATGTGTATGGATGTAAGTTTTATATCTTGTAAAACAATTTTAGAACATGTTTTAAATGTATTGTCTATCAATCATATTGCGATACTTGTAAAACCACAATTTGAATGTGGACCTCAAGCGTTGAATAAGCATGGTGTTTTGAAAAATTCAAAGCTTGCCTTACAAATTGTTGAAGATGTGAAAGCATTTCTATTTCAATATTATAGAAGTGTAGAAGCTATGCCAAGTATTCTAGAAGGAAGAAGTGGCAATCAGGAGTATATGGTGTATGCCAAAGATTTAAGAATATCTTAATGTGAAGATATTCTTATTTTATTATTTATCGATTCACAATGGATTATAAACATTTATTTTCATTTGATTTTAAGTTAAAATAATAAGTAGACTTGAGGTGATTTTGTGATTGAACAATTGTCGGTAAAAGATTATGTTTTATTCAAATCTTGTATTATAGATTTTACTAAAGGGATGAGTGTTATTACTGGTGAAACGGGAGCTGGTAAATCCTTATTGATTGATGCGATTGGATATTTGAGTGGAGATCGTATTAAATCCAATGTGATTCGTAAAGGAAAAGAGAAGGCTGTTTTATCTATGGTTTTAACTTCAAATGATGAAGTCAATTCGATTCTGGAAGAAAATGGATTTGATGTAGATGATCAAGTCATCATTTCACGTACAATTTTAAATAATAATAAAAGTACAGTACGAATCAATCAACAGATCACAACACTTTCTTTTGTGCGTAAGATTGTAAATCTATTAGTCGATATTCATTCACAAATGGATACATATCGCTTGATGGATACTAAACTACAAATGGAATTATTGGATAGCTATGCCAAGGTTGAAAATTTAAAATCATCTGTAAAAGAGGCTTATGCTTCCTATTCAAATATTTTAAATGAACTGGAAACATTAAAAAATGAAGAGTTTTCCGATGCAGAATTAGAGTTTTTAACAGCGCAGCTAGATGAAATTGAAAATGCGAATATTCAAGAAAATGAATTAGAGACTTTAAATTCACAAATTCATGAAGCAACAAATTGGTTTAAAAATAAAGAAGATCTTTCTTTGTGTCTGTATGAAATGGATAAAGAAAATGGGGCTTTGGATGCTTTATATACTTTGTATAAACAAGCTTCAAAATCATCGATTCTAAATGCGTATGAAGAAACATTTAAAAATTTATATTATTCCTTACAAACTGTCGACGAAGAACTTAAACATGTGCGTGATACACATTCTAGTGATACCTTAGATTTGGATAGTCTTCAAAATCGTCAATATTTGATCAAGAAATTATATCGAAAATATGGTGGTTCTTATGAATCTTTAATGGAGTCTAAAAAGAATATCATGGATAAAATTGATCGAATTATTCATCGTCAGGATGTATTTGATAAGTTAGAAAAAGAAAAAGAAGAAGCATTTGCAGCTTATATGAAGTTAGCAAATGAATTATCTACTAAAAGAAAAAATAGTTTTAGTGAACTTGAATCAATGGTGATGTTGCATTGTAAAGATTTAATGTTAGAAAATGCTCGCTTTAAAATCTCGTGTACGGAAAGGAAACCTTCTAGTAATGGTATTGATGAAATTGAGTTTTTGGTGTCAATGAATCCAGGTCAAGACTTCTCTAGTTTAAGTGTATCGGCAAGTGGTGGCGAACTATCTCGTTTGATGTTGGCATTAAAAGTGGTATTCCAGGCATCAAAGGGAATTGAAACCATTATTTTTGATGAAATTGATACAGGTGTCAGCGGTAAAGTAGCTCTTGCGATGGGTGCTAAAATGAAGGCTTTATCAAATAAGTATCAAGTATTATGTATTACGCATTTAGCTAGTGTTGCCGTTTATGCAAATATGCATTATTTAGTAAGTAAAAAATCTACTTCAAATGAAACAATCACAAGTGTTCAAGAACTTGATCAAGATCAAACAATCCAAGAATTAGCAATCATGACAAGTGGTGAAGCGAGCGTAAAGGCAAAAGAATCTATGCAAGATCTATGGGTGAAAATTCATGGCTAGAGTCATTTTACATATTGATTTAAATGCTTTTTTTGCGAGTTGTGAAGAGATAAAAAATCCTGATTTAAAAGAATTTCCTGTTGCGGTAGGTTCTACTTCTAAGCGAGGTGTGATTTCAACGGCCAATTATGAAGCACGAAAATATGGTGTGCATAGTGCTATGCCTGTATATGAGGCTTTGCGACTTTGTCCAGATTTAGTATTAATTCAAGGTGACTATGGCTATTATCGTTCGATGTCTGCGCAGTTTTTTGCGTATTTAAAGACGTTTACACATCAAATTGAGCCTGCAAGTATTGATGAATGTTATATGGATGTAACAGAAATTATTAAGCGTTATAAAAGACCTTTGGACCTGTTGTTTGAGATTCAAAATGGCGTTTATGAAAAATGCCATTTAAATTGTTCGATTGGTGTCGCTCCCAATCGTTTTCTTGCGAAAATGGCAAGCGATATGCGCAAACCAAAAGGCATTACCGTATTAAGAAAATCGGAGCTTTCTACCAAATTATGGCCTTTGAAGATCAATGAAATGAATGGTATAGGTAAAAAGAGTGTGCCTATTTTAAATGATATGGGTATTTATACAATTGGTGATTTTGCAGATGAAAAAAATGAACAAAGGATCATGCAGACGCTTGGAAAAGCATCTTATTCTTTGATTCAAAAAGCAAGAGGAAATTCAAGCGCTACATTATGTTATTCCACAACACAAAAAAGTATTTCTGTTTCAAGAACATATTCAACTGATTTATATTCCATTAAAGAAGTAAGTAGTTGCTTAGAAAGCATAGTAAATGAATTGACACATAAAATGCAGCGCGAAAATCAAAAAGGAAAGCTTATAACATTAACACTTAGAGATACAACCTTTCATAATGCATGTCATAGTTTAAATTTAAGTACATATTCGAATACATATCCTATGATCTATGGGGCATGTAGATCTTTACTAGAAGAATATTTTGAACCCATTGGCTATCGCTATATAGGTGTACATATTGGGTCTTTAAAAGATGCCAAACAGATTGTAGAACAGATTGATTTGTTTGAGGCGCCACAAGAAAATACAGATTATATATTGAATCGTCTAAATGAAAAAATGGATACGAAATGTTTTATAAAGGCTAGCGACTTATTGAAAAAGGAGGGATCTAATTGAGTTTAACATTGGATTATTTTATTGATGAAAATTTGAAGCTATATCAAGATCCTGAACATTTTCGTTTTAATACGGATACAAAATTATTAGCGCAGTTTGTGCGTTTAAAAAAGCAGGAAAGAGTTTTAGATATTGGAACAAACAACGCAGCTATTCTTGTCTATTTGGATCAGTTTAATGTCAAAGAATTGGTGGGTGTTGAAATATTAGAAGAGACAAGTAAAGTGGCTCAAAAGAATGTGGATACGTTTATTAAGCATCGGGCTCGGATTGTTAATAAGCCAATACAAGAATATACAGACAATTTATTTGATGTGATTGTTTCCAATCCACCCTATTTTAAAATGAATGCAAATCAACAGCCAGAAAAATTGAATTATCGCCATTTAGGTAGAATGGAAGAGAATTTGACTTTGGAACAATTGGTTTATCATGCGAGTCGTTTATTAAAGAGTTATGGGCGTTTTTATATGGTACATCGTCCAAACCGTTTAAATGAAATCAATAGGGTTTTATATGCGAACCATTTTAGTATTCGTAATTTGCAGTTTGCGTATGATCACCGTGACAACAAAGTAAAATCTGTACTTATCGAGGCAATTAAAGAATCAAATTGTGATATGAATGTATTAGAGCCTATTTATATTTAATTTGTGTTATAATATCCTTATGGAATTAATAGATGCATTAGAGGATTATCGTCTATATTTAAGTGTTGTACAACGAAAGGCAAAAAAAACACAGAAGTCTTATATTCATGATATTGAGTCTTATATTGATTTTTTAAATAAAAGAAATATTACTGCGTTTGAATCTATATCTGTTTTAGATATTGAAGATTTTTTGGATTTTTATGCCTTGGATCATAGTGCAGCGAGTGTGAATCGAATGATTGCGAGCATTCACTCTTTTCATTTACAGATATCGATTGCACATCCTGAAATCAAGGATGTATCTTTATTAATTCATGGGATGAAATCATCTAAGCATCTGCCTGTATATTTAAGTGTGGATGAGGTAAAAAAAGTTTTTTCATCTTTTCAAGACAATGAGATTGATCAATATAATAAAACAATATTAGTTGTATTATATTCTTGTGGTCTGCGTGTAAGTGAGCTTTGTGATTTAAAGTTAAATGATGTACATTTAGTTGAAGGTATATTAAAAATAAAAGGTAAGGGAGATAAAGAAAGAATGATACCTATATCTTCTTACTGTGCTACACAGATGAAATATTATTTAGATTCTATTCGTAGTGTTTGGGATATAAAGAATGTTTCATATTTTTTTGTGAATCGTTTAGGTCATGTTTGTACTAGACAATATGTACATGTAATGATTAAACAAAAAGTAAATGAATTAAATTTAAATCCGCAAATTTCTGCACATAGTTTCAGGCATTCTTTTGCGACACATTTATTGGATGGAGATGCAGATTTAAGAATCGTTCAGGAACTATTGGGTCATAGTAATATACAGACTACGCAGATTTACACGCATATTCAAAATAAGCGTTTGTCAAATGTTTATGATCGTTGTTTTCAAAAAATAGAAAAGCCAAAGGAGGAGTAGTATATGTCATGTGAAGGTTGTCCTTCTCAAGGAAAATGTGGTAAGAACAGTGAAACATGTGGAATTCAATCGAATCCAGATAACCACATTAAAAATATTATCACTGTAATGTCTGGTAAGGGTGGGGTTGGTAAATCCACTGTTACTGTTATGTTGGCTAAGGCTATGGCTAAAAAAGGTTTAAAAGTGGGGATTATGGATGCAGATATTACAGGTCCTAGTATTCCTAGACTTTTAGCTTTGACAAATGAACATGCGTATGGCAATGAAAAAAAACAATTGCTTCCAGTTGAATCTAAAGAAGGAATTAAAGTAATGTCTTTAAACTTCTTAGTTCAAGCTGAATCAGATCCAGTCATTTGGCGCGGTCCTGTTATCGGTGGTGTTGTAAAACAATTCTATACAGATGTTGTATGGGGCGATTTGGATGTCTTGTTGATTGATATGCCTCCTGGAACTGGTGATGTAGCTTTAACAATTATGCAGTCCATTCCAGTACAGGGTGTTGTGATGGTTTCTACACCGCAGCCAATGGTAAGTATGATTGTAGAAAAGGCTTGTCACATGTGTGAAAAGATGGAAGTCAAGGTTTTGGGTATCATTGAAAATATGGCATATTTAGAATGTCCAAATTGTCATGAAAGAATTGAATTCTATAAGAAGGAAGATGTGGAAACATTGTGTAATTCAACATGTACAAAATTATATGGAACTCTTCCTATGTTGGATTTAATTCGTGATATCAATGAATATGATGCTTATTCTAAAGAGCAACAAGAAAAAGTAGATGCATATCTAAGTGGTATTGCGACTGAAGTCTTAGAAGATATTGCCTAATGGAGTATGTACTTCATCGTAAGTCCAATTGTAAAAAAATAAAAATTCGTGTCGTAGAAGGAGTGGTTCAGGTGAGCGCTCCTTTCACTGTTTCTAAAAGAGAAATTGATAGATTTGTGCATGAACAAGAAGCTTGGATCGAAAATCAATTAAATAAATGTGCTTTATCCAAAGAAAATGATTTGATTTCTTTATTGGGTAATGAATATAAGTTGCATTATATGAATAAAAGGATTTGTTATGTTGAAGGCAATGATTTATATTTGTATCCTGATAAAACACTCATCCAAAGATTCTTGAAACAAAATGTTAAGAAATATATAGATCTTCGTTTTAAATTCTTTTGCGAACAATTAAATATACATGATATTTCTTTACAATATGGCTTTTATAAGAGCAAGTGGGGTAGTTGTACACCGAGTAAACATAAGATTTGTTTCAATGTGAATCTTATATTTATGCCTTTAGAATTTGTGGATGCGATTATTCTTCATGAACTTGCACACTTGTATCATTTAAATCATTCAAAAGATTTCTATAGTTTACTATGTACTTGGATGCCAAACTATAAAGAGATCATAAAGAAATATAAAAAGATTTCAATTCCTAATTTGTACTAAAAAAGAGCTCGAATGAGCTCTTTTTTATACGTTAATTGCAGCATGCATTCCTAATGCATCTTTTTCTTTTGTTAGAATTGGATCAATGAAGTCTTTGAAGAATTCTTCCGTTTGTTGAACAGAACGACCTACGAAGTTTTCTGGTTTCATGATAGAAAGAATTTGTTCTTTTGTCATGCCAAATTTTGGATCCGCTGCAATACGATCAATCAAATCATTTGGCTTACCTTCTTCTTTAACAACACGTCCTGCTGCCATTGAGTGTTGACGAATCAATTCGTGTAATTCTTGACGGTCACCACCTGCTTTAACAGCATCCATCATAATGTTTTCTGTAGCCATGAATGGCAATTCCTTTAATAAGTTAGCTTCTACAACTTTTGGATAAACAACCAAACCATCACTTACATTTAAGTAAAGGTCTAATAGTCCATCTGTTGCTAAGAAGGCTTCAGCAATCGAAATACGTTTGTTTGCAGAATCATCTAATGTTCTTTCAAACCATTGAGTACTTGCAGTAATGGCAGGGTTAATTGAATCAGCAATAATGTAGTTTGCTAAAGCAGCCATTCTTTCTGAACGCATTGGATTACGTTTGTAGGCCATTGCGCTTGAACCAATTTGTGATTTTTCAAATGGTTCCTCGATTTCTTTCATATGTTGTAATAAACGAATATCATTACTGAATTTGTGTGCACTTTGAGCAACTTGAACCAATACTTGTAATACTTGAGTATCGTATTTACGAGTATATGTTTGTCCACTGACTGCGAAATATTGGTTATAACCTAATTTCTCACAAATTTTTTTATCTAAAGCTTTAACTTTGTCTGTATCTCCTTCAAACAATTCCATAAAGCTTGCTTGTGTACCAGTAGTACCTTTGCATCCTAATAACTTTTTATTGTCTAATAAGTGTTGGATTTCAACATAATCCATATATAGGTCTTGTGCCCATAAGCTCGCTCTTTTTCCTACAGTTGTTGGCTGTGCTGGTTGGAAGTGTGTAAAGGCTAGACATGGCATATCTTTGTATTTCAATGCGAATTCTTCTAACTTTTCTAATACGTTGACAATCTTTTTTTGTACAAGCTCTAAAGCTTCGTGCATTATAATTAAGTCTGTGTTATCTCCTACATAGCAGCTTGTTGCTCCTAAGTGAATGATTCCTTTAGCTTTAGGACATTGTACTCCATACGCATATACGTGTGACATTACGTCATGACGTACTTCTTTTTCTCTAGCTTTTGCGACATCATAGTTAATATCTAAAGCATGTGCTTTTAGTTCTTCGATTTGTTCTTCTGTAATATCTAATCCTAATTCTTTTTCAGATTCAGCAAGAGCAATCCAAAGTTTTCTCCATGTTGTAAATTTTTTGTCGTTTGAAAATAATGCCTGCATTTCCTTAGATGCATATCTCTGTGAAAGAGGAGATTGGTAATATTCGTTCATTTCGTCCACCTATTCTAGTTAGATTTTCCCTAACATTAATATTATATGTGTTTCAATTTTTAAATTCAACTTCAATTGTTGTATAATAGAAGAGT
>URHY01000046.1 GCA_900547815.1 uncultured Solobacterium sp. | reverse complement strand
GTATGGTTTGATAAGGGGCGGTAGAATTTAAACTCTATCGCCTACTTTCTTTTGTAAAAACTTTTCAAATGTTTGAAAATGCGGTATGATATTTTCACAAATGGAGGTATTTAGAATGGATTATAAAGGAAGAATTGAAGCATCTATTCAAGAACATTTAGATGCATATATGGAAATTGTAAAAACATTATATGATAATCCGGAGACTGGTTTTCAGGAATATGAAACACAGAAGGTATTGGTGAAATATTTAAAAGATGCAGGCTTTGATGTAAAGTCTAGCGTAGTGGTTGATACAGATTTTGTGGCTGAATATAAATCTGGTAAAGAAGGACCAACTATTGCCTATATGTGTGAGTATGATGCACTACCAGAAGTTGGACATGGATGTGGTCATAACTTAATTGCAGGGATTGGTATTGCGGCTGGTGAAGCTTTAAAGAGTGTTATAGATGAAATTGGTGGAACCGTTCGTGTTGTGGGTACGCCTGGTGAAGAAAACTTTGGTGGAAAAGTAAAAATGAGTGAAGCTGGTGTATTTGATGATGTAGATGCCGCTTTAATGGTACATCCAAGTACTGAAAATGGAGTTGGATCAAGATCATTGGCTATTTTACCTATCAAATATGAATTCTTTGGTAAGAATGCGCATGGATGTCGTCCTCAAGAGGGTCACAGTGCATTAGATGCAGCGATTAGTACATATACACAGATTTCAATGTTACGTCAATTTGTGACTCCAGGATCATATATTCATGGAATTATTCGAGATGGTGGTTTAGCTGCCAATGTAATTCCTGCTTATGCAAGTATGGAGTATTATTTTAGGGCACCTACAATGGCTTATTGTAAAGAAATTGCGGCTCGTGCTGAAGATTGTGTAAAGGGTTCTTGTATTGCAAGTCAAACAACTTATAAAACAAGTATGTATGAATGTCCTTATGAAGATACAAAAATCAACTATACTTTAGCTGATATGTTGACAGAAAAATATAAAGAACTAGGTGTAGAACAGATTAATCCAGTGGATGAAATTCCATGTGGTTCTACAGATGTTGGAAGTGTAAGCTATGTTTGTCCGACAATTCAGGGAACGATTAAGATTGCCGATTGTACGGTGGCTGGTCATTCTAAAGAAATGGCGGCTGCAACAATTAGTGAAGATGGAAAAACTGGATTAGTAACAGCGGCTACAGCGATTGCGTTAATTGGTTTAGATTTGATTACTGAACCTGAAAAGTTAGAAAAAGCAAAAAAAGAGTTTGAAAAAGGGACATGCTAATTAGCATGTTCTTTTATTTTGTGAAAAGGTTTTCAAAATGGATTTTTAAACCGATTTTGTGATAATTATGTTATTTTTTTGCCAATTTTTATAATTGTTAGTGATAAAAAATAAAAAATTACTAAAAAGTGCAAACAATTTCTTAAAATGTGTAAAGAAATTATGAATAGAAAATGTATAATATAGTCAAGATAGTTATTCTTTAAAGAAGAAAGCGCTATCAGGAAGGAGAGAGAATATGCCAAATATCTTATTAACAAGAATCGACAATCGTTTGATTCACGGTCAAGTTGCAACTCAATGGAGTGGAGTTCTAGGAGCTAACTTATTATTAGTTGCAAATGACGCTGTTGCAAATGATGAATTCCGTCAAGGTTTGATGAACATGGCTGCTCCAGCTTATGCTCAGACTCGTTACTTCTCAATTCAGAAGACAATCGACATTATTGGAAAAGCAAGCCCTGCTCAAAAGATCTTCATCATTTGTGAAACCCCTCAAGATGTATTACGTCTAGTTGAGGGTGGTGTTCCAATTAAAAAATGTAACATTGGAAACATGCACATGTCTGAAGGTAAACGTCAAGTTGCTACTACAGTAGCTGTAAATGACGAAGATGTTGCTGCATTCAAGAAATTGCAAGAATTAGGTGTTGAATTAGAAATTCAACGTGTGCCTGACATCGCACCTGAAGATATTAATAAACTTTGGAGCTAATCCAAAAAAGGAGAAAATGAAAAATGAATATTGTAGAAATTGTGTTATTGGCAATTGTAACATTCTTCTTTGCCATCGACCAATTCTCATTAACTGAAATCGTTTATCGTCCTATCATTGCTTGTCCAATTATTGGTGCAATCTTAGGTGATGTAAACACTGGCTTAGTTGTTGGTGGTACATATGAGTTAATGATGGTTGGTAACATGCCAGTTGGTGGAGCACAGCCTCCTAACGCTGTATTAGGATCAGTTGTTGCTATGATTTTCGCTGTTAAAGCAAAAATGGACATTAATGCTGCTTTAGGAGCTTGTATGATTTTCGCTACATTCGGACAATACGTTGTAACATTAACATTTACAATCATGTCTGGTTTAATGGCTAAAGCTGATAAAGCTGCTAATGAAGCTAACCCTAAAGGAATTACAGCTGTATGTAATACTTCTATGGCTATCTTAGGTACTTTATTTGCTGTAATCGCTATTTTAGCATATGTTGGTGGAACTGCTGCTTCTGGTGCTTTACAAAGCTTAAGTGAAAACGCAAGCTGGTTCATGGGTGGTTTAAGTGCTGCCGGTGGAATGATGCGTTTCGTAGGTTTCGCTGTATTGTTAAAGATTATGCTTTCTAACGACTTGTGGGGATGGTTACTAGGTGGTTTTGCAACTGCATTACTATTTGGTAACGTTGAAGCTACAGCTTCTGCTTGCTTGATCTTAGTTGCATTCATCGGTGTTGCAATCGCATTATTAGACTTCAAGATTACTTCTATTGAAACAAAAGCTGCGCAGGGAGGTGTAAGTGATGGAATCTAATGCAATGACTTCTTACAAGGATACTACTCCTGCTGCAAGATTAGATAATCAAACTTTAAATAAAATGGTATGGCGTTCTTGCCAATTACAGGCTGCGTTCAACTACGAACGTATGCAATCTGCTGGTTGGTTATGGGCTATTTTACCAGGTTTGGAAAAAATCCACACAAATAAAGATGACTTAGCTGCATCTATGACTCACAACATGGATTTCCTTAATACTCACCCATTCTTCGTAACATTCGTTATGGGTATCGTGTTATCAATGGAACAACAAAAAACAGATATTCAAACAATTCGTTCTGTACGTATCTCAACTGCTGCTCCATTAGGTGGTATTGGTGATGCATTGTTCTGGTATACATTAATTCCTATCACTGCTGGTTTAACTGCAAACATGGCTATTGATGGAAGTATCATGGGACCAATCTTATACTTCGTTATCGCATTCGGTGTTGAAATGGTATTACGTTATGCTTTAATGTACTGGTCATACAACTTAGGTTTAACTGCTGTTAAGATGATGACTGCTAACGCTAAAGCATTCACTCACGCTGCTAGTGTATTAGGTGTATTCGTTGTTGGTGCTTTAATTTCTAACTATGGTGGTGGAACTAAATTAGGTATCTCAATCGCTAATGGTGAAGGTGATCCAATTGTTATCCAAAACTACTTAAATATGATTTTACCTTGCTTAATCGCATTCGCATTCACTATGATGTGCTATACATTGATTAAAAAGAAAAACTGGACTCCAGTAAAATGTATCGCATTATTCTTAGTAATCGGTATCGTTGGTGCTGCATTCGGTATCTGGGCAGGTTCATATCAACCTCTAGTACCAGTTCCATGGTCAGTAGTTGCGTAGGCTAATCTAACGAAGTTAGAATATTTTCTCTCAAATATAAGGTTGTAACGGATTATATCCTTACAACCTTTAATTTTATTTTTAGCTCATTAAATATTATAATTTAATGGTTTAAAAATGAAATTAAGGAGGTACAAATTATGGCTGATAAAAAATATCCAGTTCTTTATGCAACAAGTGTTAAAGGAACAATTTTTAGACATTGTGGAATTTATAATACAATTTACTTTAATATATATAATAATAAGGAATTAGAGGATAAACCTTATTATTTAGAATATATGGATGAGACAAGGAAAGAAGTTTATAAGGCAATCCAGAATAAATTTACAATGTCTCAACCATTAAAAGTGACAAATGATCATAAGGTTTTCATTATTTTTAGAAGCAATGTTGATATGCGTGATGTGAAAACTTTCTGTAAAATGATGCTACAAGAATTGGAATATTTTACGGAAGGTGTGCACAAAGCGGATTATGCAGAATTAGAAACGATGTTTATGGAGATTGGGCGTGCTCCTACTTTTATGAAAGCTTCAAAAGTTGGAGAGAAGTTGACACAAACAGATATTCTTGACAAAATAATGGTACGCATGGATGGTCATGATCAACCTCAGGATAATGGTTGCTTGACACCATATACGGATTATGTTGATTTTAAAGAGGAAGAAAAACGACAAAATCTTAAAAAAGAAGAACTCGAAGAAGTAGTTGAGTGGTAAGGAGATATTTATGGCACAAGGTAGAAAAACAAGACAAAAACAACAAGCAGATTTAAAAGGAAGTGTATCTGGTTGGCACGTTTATAAAGATGATCGTGGAAGAGCTGTTTATTATGATGTATTCTCAAAAACAGGATATATCTTGGCAAACAATGAAGAAAGATATAAACAATTTAGTATGCGCTTTGTGATGGGACTTATTGGATTTATCTTGATATTGATGTTTAACATGCCAATCTGGTTATGTGCTTTAGCAGGTGTTGGTGTATACGCTTTCTTAGAATTTAGATTTAGAAAGTTTTTAGCAACTTTACCTCGTATTGAAAACTTTAAGTGTAATGATAAAATGAAGAGTGAAGCTTCAATTAAAACATTAGAAACAAATAAAGTGATTTTAAAGATGGTTTTATTAATAGCTTTATCTGTATTGATTGTACTAAATGCACTAAATGAACGCTATACAGGTTGGATGTTATATTTGAATTATGTGATTAGTGCATTAACATTAATCTTTGCGTTATACCATGCAAAAGAATTAATCTCTAGAAAGAGTAAGTAAAAGGTTCGGTTGAACCTTTTTTTGTTGCATAAAAAAATGCGCATCTTTAAGATGCGCACGTTTATTTTAGCGAACCAATTCTTCTTGGTGACTTGCGTAAGTATATTCTTCAATTGTATACATAACGCGAGCTTTGATTAAATCTTCTGGTGTGTTGTTCAATTTACCTTCACGTACCAATGTATATTGGAAAGGCATATATTGACTTAGCAATGGTAATGGTACTGGGTGTTCTTTTAAGTTTGCCAATAATTTAGCTAAAGCATTTTTGACATTTTCTTGAGGTAAATAATAACGACAACGATCAGAGAATGAATATTTACGTTTAAATGCGATTTCATTTTCTGTTCCATGATAATATGGTGCCCATTTACCTGGGTTTGCCAACATAGCTTTATCTAATTCTTCACGGAAGTGGCTTGTTTCAAATCCGTAAACAGCAGCAAGTTCTTCTTCAATCATGCATAATGCGAAGATTCCTTCACGAGCTGCATATGTTAGTCCTGGACCTACTTTTAAGATTCCAACACCATCTTCTACTAATTCACGTAATTTGAATTTAGTTTGATAATCAGTTGAATGTCCTTCAAATACTAATTGATCAAATTCTTTAATGCTTGCCATTAAATCTTTTGCACGTTCTCTATCATATTCTTCACATCCAGCATCTTTTTCTTCAACACCTGGTTGAACAACAGCTGCGATAACATGTTTCCAAGCATCTTCAATACCAGCATCATTAAATGCTTTTTCAAAAGTTGCTACAGTATTTTTGAAATCTTCTGGTTTTGTTACTTGCATTCCGGCATTTTCTTCTTGAGCTCCGCCAGGAATTGGTACTTCACTACCTACAATATATACAGGGTGAATAGCTTCTGGATTTTCCTGAAGTAATTCTTGATAAGCTTCTTCACATACTTTAGCTAAAGTAGCACCACGACGAGCAATTGTTTCATCACTTAAACGAGTATTAGGATCATCATCGGCAACCTTCATACTTGTATCAATATGAATTTTAGTAAATCCAGCACGTACATAGTCGTGAACTAATGTTTTTGCGTATTCCATCGCTTCAGCTTCTGGTTTGTTTGAAACTGTTAATGGTCCTAAGTGATCACCACCTAAGAAAATACGATCACTAGATAATCCAGCTTCTTTTGCTTTTTCATGGCAGAAGTTGAAGAAATCTTGAGGTGTCATTCCAGAGTAACCACCATTTTGGTCTACTTGGTTTGCTGTTGATTCAATTAAAACACATGAATCTTGCTTTTTTGCGGTTTCCATCGCGGCTTCAATTACGAATGCATTACTTGAACAGCATGAATAGATAGCTACGGCTTTACCTTCTTTTTGTTTTTTTACAATGTTTAATAATGGATTTTGTTTAGGCATTATATGTCCTCCTTAACTAATTTTATTATACAGTATATTTAACTTTTTTTCTCCTTTTTGGCATAAAGTCAATTAAAAAGTGCAAACATTACTAATTTGTTAAAAATGACAAAAGCATTACTAAAATGTTTATTTTATTTTGAAAGCGCTATGTTATAATAGTAGAAGAAATATATGGAGGAGATACAAATGAAAGTTATTGTATGTGAAAATTATGATGAAATGTCAGCTAAGGCATTTGGTGTCATGAAAGAATTGTTGGATGCAAAAAAAGATGCTGTATTAGGATTGGCTACAGGATCTAGTCCGGTTGGATTATATAAAGAAATGATCCAATACCATAAAGATGGATATAGCTATAAAGATATTAAATCTTATAACTTAGATGAATATGTAGGAATCGATCGTAATGATCCTCAATCTTACTATACATTTATGTATGAAAACTTATTCAAAGATATCGATATCGATTTGAATAACACACACGTTCCTTATGGAAATACAGAAGCAGATTGTAAAGCTTATGAAGATGCTTTAAGTGAAGTATCTATTGATTTACAGGTATTAGGAATTGGACAAAATGGTCACATTGGATTCAATGAACCTGGTACTCCATTTGAAGAATTAACACACATTGTTGATTTAACAGAAAATACTCGTGAAGCAAATGCTCGTTTCTTTGATAATGATATCAACAAAGTTCCAACACAAGCTATTACAATGGGAATTGGAACAATTATGAAATCTAAAAAAGTATTACTAGTAGCTAATGGTGAAAATAAAGCAGATGCAGTGAAAGCTATGATTGAAGGACCAATCGATACAGCATGTGCTGCAAGTGCATTACAAAACCACGCAGATGTAGTTGTTGTATTAGACAAAGCGGCTGCTAGCAAATTAAGCAAATAATTATATTTGTCTTTGTAGGGTAGGGAATTCATTTCTCTATCCTTTTTATTTGTGTTAAAATGAACATGTATGAAAAAATGGATATATAGAATTCTTTTAGTTGTTTGTCTTTGTGTTTTTGGATATAGTGCATATAATTTATGGGATATTTATTCACAAAAACAACAAGTAGAAAATGAAACTAAACAATTAGAAAAAAGTGTAATCAAAAAAAAGGACAAAGAAAAAAAGCAAGTGTTAGATCCAGATTGGAGTAAGCTTAAGGCAGAAAATCAGGATATTGTCGCATGGATCTATGTTCCTGGGTGTGATATTTCTTTTCCTGTGATGCAAACAAAAGATAATCAATTTTATTTGAATCACACTGTGAGTAAAGAATATAATGATAGAGGTTCGATTTTTTTGGATGCAAATGCGAATGCACAATTTCAAGATGATAATTCAATTATATATGGACATTCTGTAGAGGGTGGAGGTATGTTTACCTTATTAAAAAAGTATTGTGATGAAGATTTTTTTAAGTCGCATCCAGTATTTTATTTATTAACACCAGATGCGAATTATAAGTGTCATGTTTTTACATTTGCGAAAACGACAGAAGATAGTGTATTCTATACAACGTCATTTGGTGATTATAGACAAGAGACGTTGAATTCTATGCAACAAATGTCGACTTATTTTAATGAATTAGATGATATAGATGCGAATTATGTGTCTTTGTCTACTTGTGATTTAGAATATGGATTCAATTCGAATCATCGTTTTGTCTTAACTGGCCTTATGGAAAAGACAAGTGACGATATTGTTTTAAAAGATTGATATATGATATACTTGGTGAGGTTTTTAATATGAAAATTTGTTTTGTGACAGGAGGAACAGGTGGACATATTTATCCGGCTTTAGCTTTGGCGGATAAAATGAAAGAACTTGATTCTTCAACTGAAATATTATTTATTGGAAATGATGATCGCATGGAAAAGGATTTGATTCCTCAAAATGGATATGCGTTTAAGGCTTTACACACTTCTGGATTGGTAGGAAATGCATTTAAAAAATGTATGGCTGTTTGTCAGATGTTTAAAGCAGAAGGTAAGGCAAAAAAATATTTGAAAGAATTTAAACCAGATGTAGTTATTGGTTTTGGAGGCTATGTGAGTGCACCTGTTATTATGGCAGCTCATTCTTTAGGTATCCATACTGTAATTCATGAACAAAATTCTATTGTTGGTAAGGCTAACCAGCTTGTTATGAAAAAAGTGGATGCGATTATAACTTGTTATGAGAAGTGCAATGAGGTTTTTCCTAAGGAAAAGATCCACATGCTTGGAAATCCAAGAGCTACAATTGCTAAAGAAGCAAAATTTGATGAAGACTATTTTAAATCACTAGGCTTAGATATAGATAAAAAGACCATTCTTATTGTGATGGGCTCTTTAGGTTCTAGTTCAGTAAATGAATTGATGAAGAGTGCTCTAAAGGATGTTGATGATGATCTACAATTTTTGTATGTCTGCGGAAAAGATAATTCGCAAGATTTGAATTTGTTTGAAAACCAAAAAAATATTCATGTTGTACCATATGTAGATACTTTACGTATATATGGACATGTAGATGGAATGGTTTGTCGTGCAGGAGCTACTACGCTTGCAGAAGTAACAGCTTTAGGTATCCCATCTATTGTGATACCAAGTCCTTATGTGGCAAACAACCATCAATTTTATAATGCGAGCATGCTACTAAAAAAACAGGCTTGTCGTATTATTGAAGAAAAAGATTTAAATGCAGAAACGTTGCAGGGACAAATTGTTTCTTTATACGCAAATCCTGTGGTATATAAAGAAACACATGAACATGCTTTGCAGATGGGAAAACCAAATGCGGCATATGATATTATAGATTTATTAAAAAATATATGTAAAAAGGGGAAGTAATATGAGCATTAAGGATCGGTTAATGACGTATGCAGAAGTTTTAGAACATGAATCTATGAAGAAACATACAACTTTTAAGATTGGTGGCTTTGTAGATTATTATATTTATCCAAAAAATTGTACAGCTTTGATGTGTGTACTCGATATACTTGCAGAAGAAAATATTCCATATTATGTACTTGGACGTGGATCAAATGTTTTATGTTCAGATACGGATTTTCATGGTGCAATTATAAATTTAGATCGCACATTGAATGATTTTTATTTTGAACCAGATGGAATTTTAGTGGCACAAGCAGGATGTTCAATTATAAATATGGCGGTAGAAGCCATGAAAAGATCGTTGACAGGATTAGAATGGGCAAGTGGTATTCCAGGTTCTATTGGGGGATGTCTGTATATGAATGCAGGTGCCTATAAAGATAATATGGCAAATCATTTAGTGGATGTATGTGTTTTAAAAGATAATACAATTTGTTGGATGAAGAAGGATGAATTGGATTATGCATATCGCCATTCTATTTTTCAATCACATAAAGATTGGACTATTTTAGTGGGGCGTTTCCAATTAGAAAAAGGAAATCAAAATGATATTCGTGATTTAATGGATGCTAGACGTGAAAGAAGAATGAGCGCACAACCATTGGATAAGCCATGTGCAGGAAGTGTTTTTAGAAATCCAGAAGAAATTCCTGCTTGGAAATTGATTGAAGATTTAGGTTTACGTGGCCATAAAGTTGGTGGGGCTAAGGTGAGTGAAAAGCATTGTAATTTTATTGTGAATGATGATTTAACAGCTACAGCTCAAAATGTTCGTGATTTAATTCATGAAATCAAAGTCAAGGCTAAAAAAGAATATGATATTGACATGGTAACGGAAGTTGAGCAGTTATATTGGTAAGAAGAAAAGCCAAGCTAACCATTAAGCAATCAATTGTTTGGAGTATTGTTTTTATGATGGTTGCGAGTGTTTTTGTGTATTACTTTTCTGCAGATTCCCATGTCAAAGTTTTATCGTGTAAAAATAATTATTATTTATCAGATAGTGAAGTCTACGATTTAGCAAATGTAAGTACAAAAACACGGCTTTATTTAATGCCTTCTATTTTATTTGAAAAAAGAGTAGAGAAGATGCCTTTTGTCGAATCATGCAAGATTTCTAAAAAAAATCGTAAACTAACTTTTGATGTGCAAGAAAAACTTATTGTCGGCTATTATGTTAACGATAATAAGAATTTTGCGCTGTGTCAGGATGGAACTTCTATTGAAATTGAAGAACAATATTTAAATATGATTGTCCATTTTCCATTGTTGTCAAATTTTAATGCCAGACAACGTAAAAAATTATGTGAACAATTTCAGAAACATAGTAAAATTTTAACTCGAGATTTAATTGAAAAGTTTGCTGAGATTGTGCCTTATAAAACGAGTTATGATAATAATATGTTTAAAATCACAATGCAAGATGGAAATATTATCTATACAAATTTAAAGAGTATAAAAATGCTTTCAAAATATCAAAGTGTATTGACTAAGTTAAAAGGACAGTCTGTTTGTCTAGTTTTAGATTCTACTCATTCTACGATTGAAAAAGTAAATTGTGATGATTTTACTTCAAAGAAAAAGGATGAGAAACAAAAAGAAAACTCAGAAGAGGAAAAAGAAGAAACACCTCAGGAGACAGAAACTAGTGAAGATCAATCATCTGAAGCGGAATCAGAAAATGAGGCTGAGTGGGTTTATGATGAGAATACGGGAGTATATTATCATGAAGCTATCGGTATGTATTATGATCCAAATACAGGTGAATATTATGATGAAAATGGGACATATTATTATTGGGATGAGGATTCACAAAGCTTTGTAGAAGCGTATTAGGATTTGTGTTTATATTTTAAGTAGAGTATAATTAATAAAAACAGGAGGTTTTATTATGCCTATTAATAAATCAACAGAATACGGAAATATCGAAATTTCATTAGATGCGATTGCCAATTTAGCAGGTGGTGCAATTACTGAATGTTACGGTATTGTAGGTATGGCAAGCCAGAAAACATTGAAGGATGGCTGGGCAGAATTATTGAAAAAGGAAAATTACGCTCGTGGTGTTGTTGTGACACAAGATGAAACGGGTTTGGTTTTAAATCTTTATATTATCGCATTGCAAGGAATTAAATTAAGCGAAGTTGTGTATGAAGCACAAAAGCGCGTTAAATATGTATTGGAAAAGACTTTGGAAGTTAAATGTAACGCTGTAAACATTTATGTTCAAGGTGTACGTGCAGTTAAGTAGGGGTTAAAAAATGGAAAAAATCAATGGTGTATTATTTAAACAGATGCTAGAATCCGGCATGAACAATTTATCAAATCATTCAGCCGAAATTGATGCATTGAATGTTTTTCCTGTACCAGATGGTGATACTGGAACAAATATGCATTTAACTGTATCAAATGGTGTAAAAGAAGCTCTTAAAACAAATTCAGATTCTGTAAAAGATATTGCGAAAACGTTATCTCGTGGATTATTAATGGGAGCACGTGGAAACTCAGGTGTTATTACTTCACAGATTTTTAGAGGAATCTATCAAGCTGTTGAAGACTTAGATGATATGGATGCATCACAATTGGCTCATGCTTTAGTGAATGGTAGTCGTGTTGCTTATCGTGCTGTTATGCGTCCGGTAGAAGGAACGATTTTAACAGTAGTTCGCGAAGCTGCAGATTATACGTATGCATATACTACTACAGAAGAAGTAACAGACTGCATGGACGTGATGAAAAAGATGGTGGATGAAGCCAATGCTTCTTTGCAAAGAACACCTGAATTATTACCAGTACTTGCAGAAGTAGGTGTAGTTGATAGTGGTGGAAAAGGACTTTGCGTAATCTTAGAAGGTTTCCTTGCAGCTATGGAAGGTCATCCAGTTCAACTTGAAGGTTCAAAAGCAGCTGGTGAGAGTGCTCAAGCAAAAGTTGAAGGTGGAGAAGAAGAATATGGTTTCTGTACAGAATTTATTTTGAAGTTATCTGAAAATGGTATTCGTCATTTCTCTGAAACTAGCTTTAAAGATGAATTAGCTACAATTGGTAATTCAATTGTTTGTGTGCAAGATGAGGATTTAGTAAAAGTCCATGTTCATACATTAGAACCATTTACAGCTATTAAAATGGGACGTCGTCAGGGTCGTTTTATTAAATTAAAAGTTGAAAATATGCAAGAACAGCATGACAACATTATCGAAAAAGAAGAAGAGGAAAAAATGGCAGAACACAAAAAATATGCCATTATTACCGTAGCTCCTGGTGATGGAATCAAGAAGATGTTTACAGAACTTAGAGCTGATATTGTTGTTGGTGGTGGACAAACAATGAATCCTAGTACAGAAGATTTTGTTTCAGCCGTTGAAAAGTTGAATGCAGATCATATCTTCATTTTACCGAACAACTCAAATATTGTTTTAGCTGCAAATCAAGCTGCACAAGTATGTTCGGATCAAGATATTCATGTACTTCCAAGTAAAACAATTCCACAAGGATTAAGTGCTTGTGTTATGTTTAATCCAGATGTTGAATTAGAAGATAACTTAGCTGAAATGAATGAGGCTATTGAAAATGTTAAATCTGGGGAAGTCACTTATGCGATCAAAGACACAACATATGATGGTCTTGAAATAAAAAAAGATGAATATATGGGTATTTTTGGAAAAGATATTTGTGTATCTTGTCCAGATTGCATGGAAGCAACAAAAAAATTGTTGGATAAAATGCTAGATGATGATAGTGAACTTGTTACTTTGATTTATGGTGATACAGCTACAGAAGAACAGGCTGAAGAAATCGCTGCTTATATCGAAGATAACAGTGATGCAGAAGTTGAAATCCATGAAGGAAATCAACCAGTTTACTCATTTATTATTGGTGTTGAATAGTAAAAAAATAATGAATCCATCAGACTTAGTTTCTGATGGATTTTACATATAGATTCTTTGGCAGCTTATTTGAATAGGGTAGTACACTTTCGATATTTTGTACTACCATTAAATTTGACGCTTACTTTTTAGACACAATAAATTTGGATGGGATTAGATGAATTTGCTCTCCAAGAATTTAAGGGGCGGCATATACCCCAAAACGGTTTATAGCTAATTTTGGGCTCGGGCAACATTTAGTTGTCCGAGTTCTTTTTTTTTAACCATTTTAAAGCTTCTGTCATCCTTGTTGATTTTAGTAAAAGAAAAGACCGCTTAATGCGGTCTTGACTATTTTATGCGTTTTGTTCTTGTTCTTGAAGTTTTGCCTTTTCAACAGGTTGAACCAATTTCTTTCCAGAACCAATGAAGATCATCAATCCTAATGCCATTAATAGAATAGCGAAGAATAATTGTAGTCCGTCTGTCAAAAATGCAAATCCACCAGTTAGGAATAACTTTAAGCAGATGTTGTATACTGACATTCCTAAGCTTGTCATTGTTACAACTAACATCATAACCATAGGTACATATAACATGTATCCTTTACGTCCTGTAACTTTTAAGAATACAGATAATGAAACTAATACCATTGCAGCAAGTAATTGGTTAGCACTACCGAATAATGGCCAGATATTTAAGTAACCACCTAAGCTTAATAGGTAACCACCAGCTAATGTGATTAAAGTAGCAACGTATTTGTTTGTTAAGAAAGCGACAACACTGTTTGTTTCAGCTTTTTCATTTACTTCAAATAATTCTTGGAATGATAAACGTCCAATTCTAGCAACGGCGTCTAATGATGTTAATGCTAGAGCAGAAACAAACATTGTCATAATGCATAGGCCCCATTCTTGAGGGAATCCAAATTGTGAAATCAATCCAGTAACACCTACTGAGAATTTGATGAATGGTGTTGCAGTATCGGCAAATGCCATAGAAGATAATGTTTCATTCAATACGCCTTTGCTAGCTAAACTAGTTAAAGATCCAACAACAACGATTACAAGTACAGCAAGTAATGATTCAAGTAACATACTTCCGTATCCAACTTGTAACATATCACTTTCGTTACGGATTTGTTTAGAACTTGTTTCACTAGATACAAGTGAGTGGAATCCACTAACAGCACCACAAGCCACAGTAACGAATAATGTTGGGAAGATATAGCTTCCAGTTGCAGATTTAAATCCTGTAAATGCAGGAGATGTGATTGTTGGATTTGATACGAATACACCAACTACAGCAGCAACGATCATTCCGATGAATAAGAACGTAGTCAAATAGTCACGTGGTTGTTTTAATACCCAGATAGGTGTAACACTTGCGAAGAAGATATAAACGAATACTAGATATACCCATGTTTGTTTAGTGAAGTAAACTGGGAATGCGATTCCTAATGCTAACATTGCAACAATTAATGCGATACCAAGTAAAGCTTGTTTCCATCCTGAAAGTCCTGTTTTCTTTAAGAAGAAACCAAATGCGATAGCTACAAATACATATAGAATTGTGATTGAACTTGCCGCTCCACTAGGCAATGATTGTGCACCAGCCGCATTGTATCCATTTAATGATCCTGCAACCATGTCGGCAAATGCAGCAATAACTAATAAAGTAAATAACCAGCAGAACAAGAAGAATAATTTACGTCCTGTTTTACCAATATAAGTTTCAATGATTTGTCCCATTGATTTACCATGAGATTTAACAGATGCGTATAGAGCACCAAAGTCTTGTACGGCTCCAAAGAAGATGCCTCCGACCATTACCCATAAAAATGCAGGTAACCATCCAAATACCATCGCAAGTACTGGACCTGTTACTGGACCAGCTCCAGCAATTGATGAAAATTGGTGTCCAAATACTTCCCATTTGTTACTTGGAACATAATCAACTCCATCTTCCTTTTCATAAGCAGGTGTCTTAGCTTTTGGATTGATTCCCCATGTTTTAACTAAATAGCGTCCATAAACTAAGTAGGCTGTTAGTAATAATGCAGCAGCGATAGCTAATAATAATAGACCATTCATAATAACTTTCCTCCCTTAAAACTTTCTATCCAAATATTCAAATAATAAAAAAAGACTTCGTCTATCTAAGACGAAATCTAAAATTATCCCGCGGTACCACTTAGTTTGCAACACCTTTGTTGCCACTTAGAACTTCTTAACGCGAAGGACGAATCATTTTACTATCATTTCAAATGATTAGCTCACAAGGGATAGCTCTAAGAACCATCGTTATCATTTCACCAAAATTGATACTCTCTTTAACCGGGTTTGCTTAAAGTCGTGTCTTGTTCACAGCTTTGAATATTTGTGGTTGTATAATATACCACCTTGAAAAACATGTCAACAAAAAATGTAATAAAATGTAAATTAATTTTCATTAATTTACATAAATTACAATTGCCATTTGTTTGTTAACATGTGAACGCTTGTGTTATAATGTAAAGACGTTGTTGGAGGGAAATACATGATTTATATAACTGGCGACATTCATAGAGAGCAGGATATACATAAAATCAATCCTAGAGAGTTTACTGTAGGAGAAACTCTTACTGAAGAGGATTATGTTATTATTTGTGGTGATTTTGGTTGTATCTGGGATGGAAGTACAGGGGATAACTTTTGGCTAAAATGGTTAGATTCACTTCCTTGGAATACTTTATTTATTGATGGAAATCACGAAAACTTTGATGTATTAAATACATATCCTGTAGAAGAATATAAGGGTGGTAAAGTCCATCGTATTCGCTCGAAAGTATTTCATTTGATGCGTGGTGAAGTTTTTAATATTGATGGCTATAAATTCTTTACTATGGGTGGAGGATTTTCCCATGATGTAAGTTATCGTACAGAACATAAAAATTGGTGGAAAGATGAGATTTGTACGATAGAAGAAGTAAAACATGCTTTTGAAACATTGGAAAAGAATGAGTGGAAAGTAGATTATATTTTATCGCACGATACTTATTCATCACATCCATTGGCTCATAAATATGAAATTGATATGAGTCTATATGGAGATGATTATTATGATTTACATGATTGTTTGGAAACTGTCGAGAAGAAAACGGATTATAAAATATGGTTTAATGGACATTATCATGATGACAGAATCCATTATTCAGATTCAAATAAGCCTTGTTTGACTTTATTTGATAAAGTAGTGTTGTTAGAAAATATTGATGAGGAAATGAAAAGCCTGACTAAAATTTAGTCAGGCTATTTTTTAAAGGATGTCTTGAAGATTATCTTCAATTGTTTGTTTTAATGTATCAAATGAATGATCGAATCTTTGTTGATCATTTTCATTTAAGTGCAAGCGAATAACTTGTTCTACACCATTTGAACCAACTACACTTGGTGTTCCAATAAAGTATCCTTCTTTACCGTATTCACCATTTTGGTATGAACTAACTGGTAAGATAGCACGTTCATTATTTAAGATGCAAGATACGATACGTTTTAATGCTAATCCAATTCCATAGTAAGTAGCACGTTTTAATTCAATGATTTTATAAGCTTTGTCACGTACATCAATATAGATTTCTTGTAGTTCACTTAAAGAAATATTGTTTTCATCTAGGTATTCAAGTAAGTTCTTGCATCCAATATAAGAGTGGATCCAAGGAACGAAACTAGAATCTCCGTGTTCACCCATGATGTAGGCGTGGATATTGCTGTCGGCAAATCCTAATCTTTCGCTTAATGCATGACGTAAACGAGCTGTATCTAATACAGTACCTGATCCAACAACGTGGTTTTTAGGTAATCCACTTTCTTTCCATGCAACATAAGTCATGATGTCGACTGGGTTGTTCGCAACAACTAAGATACCATTGAAATTATTGTCTTTTAAGGCTTGGCATACACCTTTTGTGATATTGGCGTTAATTTTAACTAAATCTAAACGAGTTTGACCTGGCTTTTGAGCAGCTCCAGCTGTTAAGACAACAATATTTGTATCAGCAGCGTCTGCATAAGTGCCAGCAGTGATTTTCATTTTTGTATCTGCATATACAAGACCATCACTAAGATCCATTTGTTCTCCTCTTGCTTTGTCTTCATTCACATCGACTAAAACAAGTTCATCAACGCCTTTTTCTGAAAGCATTGAATAGGCAAAACTCATGCCAACAAATCCAGTACCAACAAGCATGATTTTTCTTTTTTTGATTTTTTCAGACATAAACTTCATTCTCCTTCTTATATCTACATAAATATTATAGGTTAGTTTCAACTAAAAAGCCAGTATATCACTGGCTTAATTGGATTGTGGGTCAAAAGAAAAATTTATTCCCACCTTTAGGTTGCGATAACCTTTACACTAAAT
>URHY01000045.1 GCA_900547815.1 uncultured Solobacterium sp. | reverse complement strand
AGAGTTTCCGATTTTGTTTATTTAAGCCATTTTATTTTTCATGCGTAACTACTGGGATTATTATGGTTTGGATGCTAAACATATCAAAGAATTTGTTGAATCACTAAAATAAGATGGAGTTTGACTTCATCTTTCTTTTTTTTGAAAAACATCTAGGAATATGGTATTGTCAAAGGGTGATTAAAGAGGGATGTTGAATATGGATATGAAGAAGATACAGGAGTTACCAACTCCAGAAGATTTGAAAAAGGAATTTCCTTTGCCTTATAAGGTGCAAAAAATTAAGAAACAAAGAGATCAAGAAATTGAAGATATTTTTACTGGAAAAGATGATCGTTTAATTTTAATTATTGGTCCTTGTAGTGCGGATCGTGAAGATGCGGTTTTAGACTATATGAATCGTTTGGCTGTTTTACAAGAAAAAGTTAAAGATAAGATTTTTATGATTCCACGTGTCTACACAAACAAGCCTCGTACTAAGGGTGTTGGATATAAGGGGATGTTACATCAGCCAGATCCGCATTCCAAAGAGGATATGTTGAAAGGAATCATTGCGATTCGTAAACTGCATACAGATGTTGTAACACAAACTGGTTTTACTTGTGCAGAAGAAATGCTGTATCCAGAAAATCATGCATATTTATCGGATTTATTGGGATATGTAGCCATCGGTGCAAGAAGTGTGGAGAATCAACAACATCGTATTGTGGCTAGTGGTGTAGGAATTCCTGCAGGAATGAAAAATCCGACAGGTGGAGATCTTACAGTCATGATGAATTCGATTGTAGCTGCTCAAGCCGATCAAAGATTTGTATACCGTGGTTGGGAAGTACAGACAGATGGAAATCCACTAGCTCATGCGATATTAAGAGGATATGTGGATAAGTTTAATCATGCACATGCGAATTATCACTATGAAGATTTGATGGAGTTGATTCATTTATATGAAAAGTCAGATTTAAAGAATCCGGCTTGTATTGTAGATTGTAATCACTCGAATTCAAATAAACAATATTTAGAGCAGATTCGTATTGCCAAGGATGTAATGCATTCTAGAAGTAAATCGGAAGATATCAAAAAGCTAGTGAAGGGCTTGATGATTGAGAGTTATTTAGAGGATGGAAATCAGCCAACAGATGGTAATGTGTATGGAAAGTCGATCACAGATCCTTGTCTTGGTTGGGATAAGACAGAACAATTGGTTTTAGATTTATATGAGTTGTGCGATTAGGAAGCGTGAAGCTTCCTTTTTTGTTAGAATTTTTATTTTAAAAATAGGCAAAAATTAAATAGTCATTTATAATGAAAATGTCAATATGAGGAGGTCATACTATGAATCAACTTCTTCAAGAAAAAAGAGATGCCGAAAATTTTTTGCGATTAATAGCACCTAAATATGCAGCGGTTTATATTTTAGATCGAAGTACAGATACTTTTCGTGATATTTTAGCTCCAGAAGCATTTCGTGCTTTTGCCAAAGACACAAAAGGTTCCTATTCAGATGCGATGCAATTATATCGAGATCAATATGTAGCTTGTGATTATAAAGAAGTGATTGATCGAGTTTTGGACTATGATTATGTATATAATATTTTGTCTTCTGGTAATCAGATGAATGTTACGTATCGTAAAAAGGATGGTACTTTGATTCGTCTGAAAATTGATCGGTATTCAGATACTGATGAGAATCTTTCTATATGGGTATATACAAATGAAGATAGTGAAGATGCGCTATATGGAGAGCTTGGTGAGGCTCGTTTTCGCATTCGGTTTGATGATAATGAAAGGCCAGTAGAGTTTGTAGGAAGTGAAAGTCTATCTGAGATGCTTTATGGATTTAAAGGTGAGACGCATATTTCGTGTTCTATGCTTTGGAATCATATGCATCCTCAAGATATTGATATTGTTAAAGAAGAGTTTAAAAACATTCATGATACGAGGGATTCAACCGCAACATATGAGGTAGAGTATCGTCTTCAGAATAAAGACAAACAATATCGTTGGTATCGTGCAATTGGAAAGCCTGTTTTAAATGAAAAAGGAAAAATAGTAAGTGTTTGTGGATTTCTTGTTGATATTCACAAACATAAGGAAAAAAACCTTCTTCAACAGCGTTTTATTTCTGGTTTGAGTCATGAATATGTCACGGTATGGGTAATCAATCATGATTTAACGGTTGAATTGTATCAACAAACAAAAAAAGGGGATCATATTGCTCAAGAAGCAATTGAAAAGTTTGCCAAAGAAAATAATTATCAAAAGAGCATGGAGAAATATGCTTCAGAATATGTTTGTGAAGAAGATCGAGAAGAATTCTTAAGACGAGTGGATTATCGTCTTGTTCGTGAACGAATCAAGACAGAAAAAGTATATCCGGTTGTTTTTCAAAGAGAATTTAATGGAAAAATAGATTATTTCCAGGCTTGCTTTGCGCAAATTTCAAATGAGACAGATGATTTTGTTTTGGGCTTTAAACTAGTGAATGATATTATCCAACAGGAAAAAGAACGAAATGACCGGTTAGAAGAAGAAAAACAAATTCTAGAAAGTCTAAGTTCTGACTTTACGGCTATTTATTATTTGGAAGTTAACAGTGGTAAATTTGAACCTGTTCATATTCAGGATGAAACTAATGCGAGTGAATTAATAAGAAGTTATTCAGGGTATAAAGATTTTTATGAATATGCTTATCAATATGCGATGCGTTATATTCCTAAGGAGGAACAGCCTGAGTTTTTATGGTGGTTTTCTCGTGATAATTTAAAATCTTTGTTGAAAACACAAGTGAGTCTTACACAGAATTATCGTACTTATCCAAATGCACAGAATCATCAATATTTTGAAACGAAAGTTGTTAAGGTAAGTGAAGATGAAGAGTCGTGTCACGCATTATTGGGTTTTCGTTATATTGATGATATTATCAAAAAAGAAAAAGCGACGCAGAAAAGGTTGCAGAATGCTTTAGAGGAAATAAAGAGGAGTAATGAAACGATTTCTACAATTGCGAAAAGTTATAGTTCAATTTATAAAGTCGATTTTGAAAAAGATACATATGAAAGAATTTCAGGAAGTGACATTATTCCTAAAACGGGGTGTGCATCTGAAAAAATGTTTGACGTATGTGAACAAGATGTTGCACCGGAATATCGAAATATTATCCATCAATTTGCGAATATAGAAACATTAACTTCACGACTTGAAAAAGAAGAGGATGTTTTAGCGGAATATCGAATGGTGGATGGCAACTGGCATAAATTGCGCATTATTGTTTCCAAAAGAAATGCGAATGGAAAAGCGATTCAAGCCATTGCGACAATTCGTACAATTAGTGAGACAAAGCGTAAAGAATTAAATTTATTCTTTGAAGCAGAACAGGCAAAGCGAGAGGCGAAAATAAAAACGCGATTCTTACAGAGTATGTCTCATGATATGCGTACGCCATTAAATGGTATTGCGGGTATGCTTCATATTGCAGATCAAAATCCAAAGGATTTAGAGCTGCAGAAAATCACAAGAAATAAGATTCATCGGTCGTTAAATTATTTGATTTCTTTAGTCAATGATGTTTTGGATATGAATGATTTAGAAAGTGATCATTTTACAGAGGAAGAAGTTGATTTTGATATTACTGAATTATTGGGTAATATTAATATTGATGGACAACAATTGGCACAAGAAAAGAATATTCAATATATTTTAGATTGGTATGAAGGTCAGTTAAGTCATTCAAGGTTTAGAGGATATCCAATATATCTTTCACGAATACTATCGATAGTTGTACAAAATGCCGTTAAGTTTACACCGGAAAATGGAGAAATCCATGTATGGATGAATGAGAAATGTTTAGATGATTCGACATCGCTTTTAGAATTTAGATGTAAAGATAATGGTATCGGAATGAGTAAAGATTTTATTCAACATGCCTTTGATTTATTTGCGCAAGAAGATAGTTCTAGTAGATCCACATATCAAGGTACAGGTCTTGGTTTACCTATTGCCAAAAAGCTTGTGGATTATATGCATGGAAATATTCAATTGGAAAGTGAAAAGGGTGTTGGAACTTTGGTTTCGATTCAGATTCCTTTTAAGTTAGGAAAATCAATTGAAAACAAAAATAATAGGCATCAACAAATATCGTTAGAAGGTTTATGTGTGCTTGTGGCAGAAGATAACGATTTGAATATGGAAATCGTTGAATATATGTTAGAACGTAATGGTATTCAGGTTGTATGTGCCAAAGATGGTCAAGAAGTAATAGATTTATTTGAAAAGAGTGAAGAAAATAAATTTGATTTTATTCTTATGGATATCATGATGCCAAAATTAAATGGTTTAGATGCGACAAGAAAGATTCGTGCATTAAAACGATTGGATGCAAAGACAATTCCAATCATTGCGATGAGTGCGAATGCATTTGTAGAAGACATAATGAATAGCAAGATAGCAGGTATGAATATGCATTTGGCTAAGCCTTTGGATGAAACAAAGTTAATCAATGCTTTAAAACAATGCAAAAAAGATGAAGAGTAAATGATATCCTTCTATTTTATGAATTACGCACAAGATTAGATGTTTGTGATGAAGAAATAAGAGATAATTATCCAAAATATGTGGTTACTTTAGATGAATTATCAACAGGCAATATAGAAGGTGTAAAAATAATATACTTGGCTGATTTTCTTTTAAAAGAAGAATATTAAAAATGCAGGGCTTTCAACCCTGCATTTGCTATAATATAATATCAAAACTTGTAATATATTATATTAAAGAACATTGTCTGATAATAAAAAATCAATTAGGCCAATGTTTAAAATTCCATTTTCATCATAAAAACGTTTACGAATATCTCTTCTGACAATAATTTTTGGAAAACTATCTCCAGTAATGTTTAGTGAACGTGATTCAGAATATACTTTTTCTTCATTTTCCATTGCATAAGCGGATTGAATATAATATTTTTTCATTCCTTTTTGAATAATAAAGTCGATTTCTCTAGCTACTTTTCGATAGTTTCCTTTTTCCGTTTTAATGTTTTCGTAGACCACGCCCACATCGATTTTAAATCCACGAATGATTAATTCATTGTATAAGATATTTTCCATAATGTGCGGCATTTCAATTTGTCGAAAGCCGGTTCTTGCATTCCGCAATCCTATATCTTCGCAATAGTATTTTTTTGGGAAATCTAAATAAGATTTTCCTTTTACATCAAACCGCAAAGCCTCTTTAAAAAGAAAAGAATCTTCTAAAAAATCAATATATTTATTAATTGTGGGAAGATAAACAATATCTTTTCCGCTGCGTTGTTGTTTGGAATTGATAGCTTTAGTGATTTTAGATGGATTTGTTAAAGAACCTACAGACGAGCATAATAAATCAATAATAGAACTTAAAATATCTTCTCTTTCAATATGTTTGCGTTCTACAATATCTCGAATATACACTTCTTTAAATAAGTTTTCTAGATATTCAATCTTGGAGGTTTCGTCTTGTTTTGTGAGTAGAAAAGGCATTCCACCATAAAACGAATAATTATCAAATGCCTCCTCTTTATCTCCACCAACAAATGAATAATATTCCGAAAAGGAGAAAGGATGAATTTTTATTTCATCACTACGACCTCTAAACTCCGTTAAGATATCATTAGAAAGCATTTTAGAATTGCTGCCAGTTACATAAATATCCAAATTTGATAGTTCTTTTAAGTCATTTAACATATCATAGAAAGAAATTTTTTTTCCTTTTGGATTATAAGGATTATTTACTTCATCGGACATTTGTACTTCATCAATGAATAGATAATATTGTTGTGTCGTATTGTCAACAATACTATGGATTTTCTTTGAAAGTTCAATGGGGTTTCGATATTGAATGTCTTTCATCTGATCCAATTCAAAAGTGATAATTTGTTGGTTATCAATGCCGCTTTTTAATAGATAATTTTTAAAAAGATGGAAAAGTAGAAACGATTTTCCGCATCTTCTCAGGCCTGTGATGACTTTGATTTGTCCGTCATGTCGACAAGCAATCAATTTTTGTAAATATAGATTTCTTTGAATTTCCATAAATCCTCCTAGTATAAAGTAATATAAAAACTCGCAATACATTATATTAAAATTATACAATTTGATAAAACTTTTATCAAACGAAATATAATATAATGCAAAAACTCGCAATACATTATATTTAAAAAAGATGTGCATTACACACATCCTAATCTTTATTTGTTTGTGCTGGGATTTCAGCTGGTTTATTTAAGATATACATGAATTCTTCACCCGTAATGGTTTCTCTTTCATATAAGAATTTGGCAAGTTCATGTAGCTTCATCTTATTGTCTTCTAGAATTTGATAAGCTTCATCATGCGCTTTTTTAATCAAGGCGATAGTTGCCTCATCAATCTTAGTAGCTGTTTCATTTGAACAAGCTAAAGATGTATCACCACCCAAATATTGGTTGTTTACGGTTTCTAAAGCTGTCATGCCAAATTCATCCGACATACCTAGACGTGTAATCATGGCTCTAGCAAGTTTCGTGGCTTGTTCAATATCGTTGCTCGCTCCACTTGTGATGGAATTAAAAATCAACTCTTCAGCACAACGACCACCAGTATACACCATGATCTTTTGGAAAGCTTCTTCTTTTGATAATAAGTTTTGTTCGTTTTCTTCTACTTGCATAGTGTATCCCAAAGCCCCTTTTGTACGAGGAATAATTGTGATTTTGTGAACGGGAGCTGTATTTTTACATTTAGCAGCCACTAGTGCATGTCCAATTTCATGATAAGAAACAATCATTCGTTCTCGATTTGAAATCACTGCACCTTTCTTTTGTTCACCGGCAATAACGATTTCAATGGCTTCTTCTAAGTCTTTTTGTACTACTGTTTTACGATGGTCACGAACCGCTAATAAAGCTCCTTCATTAATGATGTTGGCAAGTTCTGCACCACTAGCTCCTGCACTAGCTCTTGCGATCACGTTAAAGTCAATGTTGTTTGAGCATTTGATGCCTTTGGCATGTAATTTAAGAATGGCTTCACGACCTGCAAGATCTGGAAGTTCAACCGGAATTCTTCTGTCGAATCGACCAGGACGAGTTAGAGCTGGGTCTAATGAATCAGGACGGTTTGTAGCGGCAAGTAATACGACGCCTTTGGAACCATCAAATCCATCCATTTCGGCAAGTAGTTGGTTTAATGTTTGTTCACGCTCATCATTGCCATTCATACCTGCACCATCACGTTTTTTACCAATGGTATCAATTTCATCAATAAATACAATACAAGGAGCTTTTTCACGTGCTTGTTTGAATAAATCACGCACTTTAGCAGCACCTCTACCAACAAACATTTCTACAAATTCACTACCTGAAATAGAGAAGAATGGAACGCCAGCCTCTCCGGCAACAGCTTTGGCAAGTAGTGTTTTACCAGTTCCAGGAGGACCTACTAATAAGGCTCCTTTTGGCATCTTAGCACCAATTTCTTTATATTTAGCTGGATTATTTAAGAAGTCTACAATTTCTTGTAGATTTTCCTTCGCTTCTTCTTGTCCAGCAACATCATTGAATGTTTTTCCAGTTTGTTCACCAACATAGACTTTGGCATTGCTCTTTCCTAGATTGCCTAGACCAAAACCAGAGCCTTGTGAAAATGACATTTGATCATCTCCGCCCATTTTCTTTTGCATACGCTTAAACATCCATGCGCCAAATGCCCAGAAAATGATTAATGGCAAGAAAAAGGAAATTAAACTTGATACAATAGGATTCATTTGTTCTTGATAGACTTGTCCAAACTTAGCTCCGGATTTATCTAATCGATTGACTAGATCCGAATCATTCATAACACCTGTTTTATAGGTCTTATCTGTTGAGTCTTTCTTTAAAGTGTAATAAATATTGTGATTTTCAATTTGAACGGTATCTACTTTCTTTTCTTCAATCTTATTTAAGAAATCTGAGTAATTGGTTGTTTCAAGTCTAGATTGTTGAAACATAGGGAATACGATAAGGTTTAAAGCTATAATGACAATCAATATGATCATGTAATATCTGTATAAAGGCTTTTTTTGTCTGTTCATGAGTTTTCCTCCTTAAGAAATTGATTACATTATACACCTTATTAGCACTTTGACAAGTAGAGTGCTACACATTCCATAATTCCACATAATTTAAAAGAAAATGCTATAATAGGGGTGTTTATGGAGGATATATATTATGAAGGTTGTAACTTTTGGAGAAATCATGCTTCGTTTAAAGACACCTGAAAACTTGCGTATTATGCAAAGCGATGGTTTTGAGGCTAGTTATGGTGGTGCAGAGGCCAATGTAGCTGTAAGTTTAGCGATGTATGAAGATAAATGTGCTTTTGTATCTAAAGTACCAAACAATCCAGTGGGAATGTCTGCATTAAGTGAAGTTCGTCATTATGGTGTAAATACAGAATATATGCTTCGTGGAGGCGATCGTTTAGGAATTTATTTCTTTGAAAAGGGAAGTGATATTCGCGGTACAAACGTTGTATATGATCGTGCATTTAGTGCTTTTTCATTATCTCAGCCAAGCGAATATCATTGGGAAAATATCTTAGAGCCAGGTGATGTTTTCTATTTTTCAGGCGTAACTCCAGCTGTATCTAAATATGTTGAGGATACATTAAGAAGTGCTTTGAAATATTGTAAGGAAAATGATATTCAAGTTATTTGTGATTTGAACTATCGTGGAAAAATGTGGTCTAAAGAACAAGCGCAAGTTGTAATGCGTGATTTAATGCAGTATGTAGATGTATGTATTGCCAATGATGAAGATTTTGAAGCAACACTAGGCATCCAAGCCTTTGATGGAGACTTATCTACAGGTATTGATCAGATTGATACTTATAAAGAGGGTATGTTAGAAATTACTCGTCAATTTCCAAATGTGAAGAGTGTGACAAGTGTATTAAGAAATATGCATACTGTAGAAGAAGGAGATTGGATGGGTATCTATTATGTGGATGGAAAGTTCTACCAAAGTCCAATTCATAGAGTACATAGTTTAGAAGCTGTAGGAGCAGGAGATGCATATGGTGCTGCATTTGTGCATGGACTGATCAATGAATTTGATCCACAAAAGACTGTGGACTTCGCAATCAGTGCGAGTGTATTAAAGCTTATGATTCAACATGATTTTAATGTGGTAACACAAGAAGATGTATTTAAAATCATGAATTCTAAGAGTACAAATTTATCTAGATAAAGAGTATTAAAAAGAACGTAACTTCTTTTTGTTAAAGATTACGCTCTTTTTTTTGACTATTTCTAAATTCTGTTGGTGTACAATTATAATATCTTTTGAATAGTTGAGTGTAATAACTAGGCGTTTCAAAACCACATTCATAACCAATTTGATCGATATTTTTAGTTGGATTATCTACTAATAATTCAGCACTTTTAATGATTCTATAACGAATTAAGTATTGTATAGGAGAAATTTGAAGTGTTTTTTTGAAGCATCGAAGACATTCTCTTTGGCTGATATTTACGGTATCACTGATTTGTCGCACATCTAGAGGGGATGCATAATTTGTTTTAATAAAAGAAATCATAGTACGAATTCGCTGTGTATTTGTATTTAATGTTGATGGAATGGAATCAAATTTGTTTTCAAATTGTGTATAAAGATCTAATAAAATTTGACTCAAATTATCTCGTACAATAAATTCGTAGGCAAAAGATTCATCTTTGATAGAATAAAAAGCTTCTCTAAATAAATCAATGTTTTTTTCGTGGTATATATAGCAATCAAAAGTTTTACAATTCATCAAAGGAACAATGTATTTTTTTGCGAATGAAGAATTAGAAGTTCCGGTAATTAATTTTGAGTTAAAAACAAAAGATTGAAGAATTGCGTCGTTGCTACAAATAATATAATGCATCACATTTGTGTTTAAGATGGCTATATCATCTTGTTCAATGACGTATGTTTTAGAGGGGATTCTTAAATTCAAAGTTCCTTTGGCACAATAAATAATTTCAAATTCTTCATGCCAATGTAAATCTACAATGTGATTTTGGTTATTAGCTGTATTAATTTCATAAGCGGCACAAGGAAATTCATTCGTACCATGTGCTTCTAATTGCATAGATTCATTATTGGTTCGTACACCCGAACGTTGTAAACTCATAATTCAAACTCCTTTTGACGTTTTTCTTATAATATATGTCGCTATTATAATTGAATACAGATAATATATTCGTTATTCTTATATTGAAGATATAATCAATAGCACAAACAAAACAAGAAAATAATCTTCAAGATGAATCAGTCCATCATATATTGGTGGACTGATTTTAATATAAGATATAGAAATCTTTTTCGTAATAATCAACAGGAAGATCTTTTTCACTGATAAAGTCAATTTGAATACGATTGATATTTTGAAGATCTGTAATTACTTTATCAATATCTTTCTCGCTTCCTTGTAATTCGGCAGTAACTGTGCCATCGTCATTATTCTGTGCAAATCCAGTGATTCCTAAAGGTTTTGCACGCTTTTGGATTTCAAAACGAAACCCTATATTTTGAACTGTTCCTTCAAAATAATATCTTTTTCGGATAGTTCCAGAAGGGAGTTCTCTTTTTGATTTCTCCTTTTTTTTAAATAAATTAAACATAATATTTATCCTATCTTCACTCTGTTTATAATTTCTTTTCCTTCACAATGATTTTTAATATTTGTAGCACTAATTTGTACAATGCGATTCAATGTTTCTTCTAAGTGATAACCACCTGTTACATGTGGTGTGATAATTAAATTGTTTATGTTCCACAAATTTGAGTCCTTAGGTAATGGTTCAGGATCTGTTACATCAATGTAGGCACCTGAGAATATGTTTTCTTTTAGTGCTTTTTCTAGTACATATGAATCAATTAAAGTTCCTCTTCCTACATTTACAAAAATGGGTTGTTTCTTAACATAATTTAGTGCTTTTTCATCTAATAAATGATATGTAGATTTTGAACCAGGAAGACTTGAAACAATGATATCTGCCTTTTCTAATTCTTCATATAGTGAATCCATTGTGCATAATTTATCTATATATTCTGGTTTATCTTTAACATTCCTTTTGATTCCTGTAATATGTGCACCCATCGCATAGGCTCTTTTAGAAAATTCTTTTCCAATATCACCTAGACCAAGTACAAGAATATTAGAGTTATAAATAGATTTAACACTTCCTTCATCTTTCCATTCATGGTTGGATTGATTCTTGATGTAGCAAGGAATATGTTTCATCAAAGTTAAAATACCAGCTAGAATACATTCTGATATCGCAACTCCATAAGCTCCTGATGCATTGGCAAGTGCTACATTCTTAGGGAAATCTGGATTGTCGGCATATCCATTGGTACCGGCACTGTTAAGTTGTACAAACTCTAAGTCTGGAATATTTTTAAGAATATCAACTGGAATATTTCCAATGATCACATTTGCATCTTTAACTTGTTCAAGAGTTGGCTTGATTAAACCTAAATGGATGAATTCACAATTCGATGATGAACTTTCCAATATTTTTTTGTGTTCTGTTTTCAAAGGGATAAATGTATATATTTTTTTCATAAGTAAGTCTCCTATATAATATTTAAATTTTTAAAGGCATTATAAATACCATCTTGTAAGATGTCGTCTGTTACATAATCAGCTTGTTTTTTTACTTCATCAACACTATTACCCATAGCGATAGAATAACCAGATTTTTCAAACATTGGTAGATCATTATAATTGTCTCCAACGGAAATAATATTTTCTTTGGAAACATCAAAATATTTTGCGATAATATCAATTCCATTTGCCTTTGTGATATGTTTACGTGTGATCTCACCACTCATTTTTCCATAAGGTGGATATGTTGATGGAATTACATCGTATTTTTGATTAAATTGTTTTACTATTGCTTCAATAGGAATAGGAGAGTTTAAAAAAGCAATTTTATTAATAGGGCATTTTTCTAGTTCTTCAGTACTGACAACATGAATTTGTTGAATGACCAAAGCTAAACTGTGTTTAGCTTTTTCTTCTGGGGATAGATTGTAACATAATTTGTCTAGATTGCCATTTAAGTAATCCACTACGTTTTGCGTAGAGAACAAACCATGACTGCCTTCAACAATAAATGGAATTTGATTTTCAAAGAAATATTTTTTTAATTGAAAACTCTCTTTATGATCAAAATTGCTATCATGAATGATTTTATCATCAACAATAACAGTAGAGCCGCTACCACAAATACAAGCATCAAAATTGATTTTTTTTAAATCTCCAATGATTTCAACAACTTGTCTTCCAGTACCTAAGCAAATCTTATGTCCATTCTTTTGGGCTAATTCGCAAGCTAAAATTGTGCTTTCAGGAATATGTCCATCACTATGTAGTAGTGTTCCATCTGCATCTAAAAATATTAATTTCATATGTGTTACTCCTTGATAATATATAGTGTAAGAAGAAATAGGGTGAGTTTCAATAGTTAGGAAAATCTTGGAATTTTTTTCAAAATTTGGAATAATTCTCTATTTTTATAAATCGATACAACACACGTCATACGTCTTGAAAGCGTTTGCAACCGATGCTATTATTCAATTGTCTTAAATGTGCACGATTTAAAAGACTTAATTTGGAGAGGAGAAAAACAAATATGATGCAAAAAATCCAAAAATTCGGTGGCGCAATGTTTACACCCGTATTACTATTTGCGTTCTCTGGAATTATGGTTGGACTTACCACTGTATTAACTAGTGAAGTAATTGTGGGATCAATTGCAGAAGCTACTACTACATGGTATAAAGTATGGTGGACAGTAAAGGAAGGAGCTTGGACAATCTTTAGACAGATTCCATTACTTTTCGTTGTTAGTTTACCTATTGGTTTGGCAAAAAAACAGCAAGCTCGTGCTTGTATGGAGGCATTGCTACTCTATTTAACTTTTAACTATTTTATCGCTGCTATTTTAACAAACTGGGGAACTGCTTTAGGAGTTGATTATTCTATAGAAGCAGGAAATGGAACAGGTTTAGCATTAGTTGCTAGTATTAAAACATTAGATACTAACATGGTTGGTGCTTTAGTTGTTGCTGGTATTGTTGTATATTTACATAACAAGTATTTTAATACTAAACTTCCAGAGTGGCTAGGTGTTTTCAAAGGTTCTTGTTTTGTTTGTGCTATTGGATTCTTTGTAATGTTAGCATTGGCAGTTGTATTCTGCTTTGTATGGCCAATTATTCAAACAGGTATGAAATCACTTCAAGGATTCTTCATGGCATCTGGAGCTGTAGGTGTTTGGGTATTTACATTCTGTGAACGTATTTTGATTCCTACTGGTTTACACCACTTTGTTTACATGCCATTTGCATATGAGTCAATTGCAGTTGATGGTGGAATTAAAGCTGCTTGGGCATTAAACTTATCTGAATATGCAGCATCTAGCAAATCATTAGCTACATTATTCCCAGCTGGACGTTTCGCTTTATATGGACACTCAAAAATCTTTGCTGCTCCAGGTATCTCATTAGCATTCTATGCTACTGCAAAGAAAAACAAGAAAAAAGAAGTTATGGGATTAATGCTTCCTGTTGCTTTAACAGCTGTTCTTTGTGGTATCACTGAACCAATTGAATTTACATTCTTATTTGCTGCACCATTCTTATGGCCAATTCACGCAGTACTAGCTGCTACATTAGCTACAATTGAATACTTTGTTGTTGGTATTTCTGGTGAATTCTCTTCTGGTTTAATTAACTGGTTAGCATTAGACTGGATTCCTATGGCTAAAAACCACATGGGACAAATTCTTGCTCAAATCGCTGTTGGTTTGATCTTTACAGCTCTTTGGTTCTTCATCTTTACTTTCTGCATCAAGAAATTCGATTTGAAAACACCAGGACGTGAAGATGATGAAGAAGAAGCTAAGTTGATGTCTAAGAAAGATTACAAGGCTGCTAAAGCTGCTGAAGAGGATACAAGCAATGATCCTACTGGAAGCATCGAAGTTGAAGGTGGAGATGCTGCTAAAGCTAAAAAATTCTTGGAATTAGTTGGTGGTAAAGACAACGTTGAAGATGTAACTAACTGTGCAACTCGTTTACGTTTAACATTGAAAGATGATAGTATATTAGCTGATATGAGTGCATTCAAAAAAGCGGGTGCTCATGGTTTAGTACACAAAGGAAAAGCTGTTCAAATTATTGTTGGGTTAAGTGTTCCTAGTGTTCGTGAAGAATTTGAAAATTTACTTGATTAATTAAAAAGTGGAAAGGTGATTGTATGAAAAGAAATAAAAAAATTAGCGCGGCTATGCGTAATAAAATGAATAAAGTAAATAATATTATGTTATTTGGTGTGGTTGTGTGTTGTGCATCACCTTTCCTATACTTTGCATATCTATATATGAAATTGCAAGGTGGAGACATTTATGGATATATCCAAACAGATGCCTATACATTGATTAATATGATTGCAGCATTTATTAATCCTTTTGCAGGACTTATGATTGATAATATGCGAAAAAAAGCCAATGAATTTCAAAATCCTTCGGTTGTTTATCGTAATTTATTCATATTGTTGATTGGTGAAATTTGCATGTTGAATACATTCTATATTTTCTTGTTAGTATTCATTCTATACAAATTACACGATGCATATAGTGAGCCATTTAATTGTGCTTGGAAATCATTAAGTTTCAAGAAATTTGTGGAAGGTACTTCCGGTAGTTTCGTAGTATTGGCAGGATATTTATTCGTTGATGTGTTATTAGCAAGAATTATGTTCTTTGCGTAAAGTAAGATAATTAAAAGCTTATAGATTTCTATAAGCTTATTTTTTTAGGGAGACAGTTATGGATTTAAAAATAATTATAGAACAGCTTACGGTTTTATTCTTTATAATGGCTATTGGCTTTTTGATTAATAAACTAGGCATATTAAATAAAGAATACAATAAATGCATATCTAAACTATTATTGACGATTGGTATACCAGGTTTGTTGATTAGTTCTGTGGCAAACGGAAATCCTTTCGAAAATAATTATGATATTTTTAATGTACTTTATGTATGTACGATTATTCATATATTTGTGATTATATTAGCTTTAGTTGTCACAAAATTATTTCGTTTTGGAAATACAGCAAGTGTGTACCGTTTTATGTATGTATTTCCTAATGCTGGGTTTATAGGCTTTCCAGTTATTAATGCAATTTTTGGGCCGGAAGCCCTTATTTATGCAACAGTGTTTCAACTGCCAAGTAATATATTATGTTATACATATGGTATTTATTTGATGAGTGGAGTGGGATTTAATAAAAATGAAGCATTGAAAAGTATTTTAAATCCATGTATTGTTGCTGCATTGATTGCGTGCTCACTATGCATATTAGACATACATTTACCAAGTTTAATTATTGAGTGTGGCTCTTATTTAGGTAGCATAACGACTCCTTTAGGAATGGTGATTATTGGAAGTAGTTTAGCCTCATGTGAAATTGATATACGTAAAATCGATGTTCGTCTTTATATAAATATTTTAATTAAAATGTTTTTGCTTCCTATCTTATGTTATTTGTTTTTATCACTCATTTGCAATGATGCAATATTGATAGCTGTATTAACAATCACATTTGGATTACCAGCTGCTACAAATACAGTTGTGTTTGCGAATTTATACAATAAAGATATTGAACTGGCTAGCGAAGGCGTATTTATTACAACGGTAATGTGTTTATTTAGTATACCTATTATCTGTTCATTATTGTTTATTTAAGAAAGAGGGGAAAACCATGGAATTAAATGTATTTGTGGCTTGTGATTCTTATAAAGGATCATTAACTTCTGTACAGGCAAATGAATGCATAAAAAAAGGTGTAATGACAGTATTTAAATCCGCAAATGTTGAATGTTTTCCTGTTGCGGATGGTGGCGAAGGAACTGTAGATGCTTATACATATAATTATGGGCATAAAATAACTGTAGATTGTGAAGGTAAAACTGTAGAAATTGGAGTAAATGAAAAAGAGGATACTTGCATTATTGAAATGGCAAGTGTAAATGGAATCATGGATGATTCTGACAAGAATATATTAGGAAGAAATACTTATAAAACAGGGTTATTGATAAAAAAGGCATTAGAACTCGACTATAAAAATATAATGATTGGTATTGGTGGCAGTGGTACAAATGATTGCGGGATAGGCATCGCAGCTGCATTAGGCTATAGATTTTTAGATGCACAAGGAAACGAAGTGTTACCTTATATTAATAATGCATTTAAAATGAAAACAATAGATGCAACAAATGTTGATTCTAAAATCAAAGATGCTAACTTTATTGTTCTATCAGATGTTAAAAACACCTTATTAGGGCAGAATAGTTGTGCACATATGTATGGAAAACAAAAAGGTGCTAATGCAGAAGAAATTGAATTGTTAGAAAAACTGGATATACAATTTTTTGAATTATGCAAATCAAATGGATATGTGCTAAATGATTTTGAGGGTGCAGGAGCAGCTGGTGGACTTGGCTTTGGACTTGTAACTTTTTTAGATGCAAAAATTTGTTCAGGCATGGATTATATGCTTTCAAAAATTGAAAAAGAAGAAGAAATGAATGATTTTGATTTAATTATTACGGGCGAAGGAAAAATAGATGAACAAAGTCAATATGGAAAAGTCATTGAGGGTATGCAAAAATTGGGCGCTAAATACGATATCCCAGTACTTTCTATTGGTGGAAGTGTTGTTTTGGAAAATACAGAAAATTTATTATATGGTTCATGTGTTCAAAAATGTTGTGATTTAAAGGAAGCTATGGATCATGCACAATCCAATTTAATAAATGCAACAATTCAATGTTTGAATCTTATTGGTTGTGGTATGGAAATAATGAGGAGATACTAAATGAAATATACAGAGGACAACTTTCCGCGTAGTACGATTCAAAGAAATGGAATGAAGACATTGCAAGCGCATATTGATGAAACTTCTTGTATGACAATTTGTGATGTTGTGTATCGGGAAGTTGAAAATTATACATTACATCTACACATAATTTTGCCTACACAAGATAAGGATGAAACAAGAAAATTTCCAACAATCATATTTGTTCAAGGATCTGCCTGGCATAAACAAACCTTAGGAAGAGAAATTGTGCAATTGGGAAGAATCGCAAAACTTGGCTATGTCGTTGCGATAGTAGAATATCGTCCTAGTGATGTTGCATTATTTCCAGCACAAATTATAGATGTAAAATATGCAGTTCAATATATGGTTGAGCACAAGGATGAATATTGTGTTGACCCGAATAACTTGATTTTGTGGGGTACATCTTCAGGGGCTCATACGGCTTTGATGACAGCATTCACAAAAGGGCTTGATCAATTTAAAACTCAAGAATTAAAAGAATTTGAATTCAAATGTATAATCGATTATTTTGGACCTACAGATGTCTATGAAATGCGTTTTCAACCTTCTTTAGGAGAGCATTATACAAAAGACTGTCCAGAAGGATTATTGTTAGGACAGGTTGTCACAAGAGAAAACAGTATGGATACAGTAGTGATGAAATATGTTGAAAAAGATAAAATGATTCCTCCTGTTTTGATTCTGCATGGAGATATGGATAAAAGTGTTCCATTTCATCAAAGTGTATTATTATATGATAAATTGATGGAATGTAAAAAAGATGTACAGATTTATAAAATTCGAGATGCAGGACATAGTGGTGCTGAATTTTGGAATAAAGAAGTGCTTGATATTGTAAATGAATTTATATCATCTTACCTGCTAAATGAAAGGGCTTAAAGCCAATGTCATTAAGTTAAGAAATGACGGCTTTGAGGAGAACACAAAAAATGTGCTCCTCTTTTTTTTGTAGAAAATTTGAATTTTTTTGTTGACATACAGGTTGAAATATGTGGCCTATTATCATTTCTGATAATAGGCCAATTGTTTATAGGTATATGTTTTT
>URHY01000044.1 GCA_900547815.1 uncultured Solobacterium sp. | reverse complement strand
CCCTATAATTTTTGAAGCCAACTTTTAGTCGACCCTATCTAATTGCGGATTACCACTAAAATTTGCGGTTGCATTCCACCAACTAGACTTGTCAATTTATCAATTGACAGTTGCATAAGACTAGAAAAGACTTGATTCAAGTCAAGCCTTTATCTATGCCACATATTTTCTTAATATATGATTCAGTTTTTGTTCATCAATCGGTTTTGAGATTGAATCATTCATAATTGTTTGATCAATTGTATATTCTGATTGTGCACTCATGGCAACAATTGGAATGGATGGATTGATTTTACGAATACATTTAGCCGCTTCATCCCCATTCATTTTAGGCATCATAATATCCATTAAAATTAAAGTGTATGTATTTGGTTCTTCCTTAACTTTTTCTACAGCTTCTAAACCATTCCAAGCCTTAACTACATTGGCGTGTACCGCATTCAAATAAAATTCAGCCACTTCCATATTTATTTCATTGTCTTCAGCTAAAAGAATTCTTTTATCATGTAAATCTAATGTCGAATTATCTTGTGTATTGCTTGTAGAAGTATCCAATTGGTAAGTAAGAACAACCTTGATTTGTGTACCTACACCCACTTCACTTTTAACATCAATATTTCCACCAAGCTTATCCACTAAGCCCTTCACAATCGACATACCTAAACCAGTTCCTTCATATCTTGTTCTGGCATCTTGTTTAGCTTGTGAAAAAGGTGTAAACAAGTGATTTTCAATATAATCTTCACTCATACCAATTCCTGTATCTTTGATTTCAAATTCAAATGTAGCTTTTGAATCATCACTCGATATTTCTCTGACATACGCATCAATCGTGCCATTTGGCTTATTGTACTTAATCGCATTTGTTAATAGATTTACAAGAATTCGTCTAAGCTGTAATTCATCCCCAATTAAATGCGTATGGACTACATTCTCCATATGCTTGTGATATGTAATATTTTGAATTGACACTTGGGCATCAATCAAATCATTTATTTTTTCAACCAAATGATTCAAATCAAAAGACTGGTTAACAATTTCCATATGATCTGATTGTAACTTTGACATATTTAAAATATCTTCAACCAATTCATTTAAATGGTTTGTCAAAACTTCCATCTTATTTAGAGAATCATTCAACTTATCCATATCACCCCAGTTTTTACGAATGATCTGCATCATGCCTAAAATACCATTAATTGGCGTACGAATATCATGGCTCATACGATTCATAAAATCCGTTTTCGCTTTACTTTCTAAATCTACTTTTTGATATGCTAATTGTAACTTTTTCTTTTCTCTATCTTCTTTCTCATGAAATGCCGATGTATTTCTGAACAAAATAATAGCACGTACTATATTACGTTCCTTTTGAATATCTATATCATAAATAACACCTTCACTCATCAATATCATTTCTTGAATCCAGATCACACCTTGATTTGGCATTTGAATCTGATATTCAACCGTAACATGTTTGTCCCCTGCTCTATATCGATTTAAAAGGCTTTGACTCGATTCAACAACGCTAAAGCTTCCCAAACAATCCTCTAACACATTCGCTTTTATTTGTTTAAAATATGCATTATAATCACATGGTAAATTTTGCTTTTTATCTGCACACATATAATTGTCGTAAATACCATCGATTTGATTCTGCGTTAAATTCACGGAGAAAATTGATTGTGCCATTGCCATCAAAGCTTCAATATAATGATCGTTTTCTAAAATAGACTGTTTCAACTGATCATAATAACGCATCAATTGTTGCTTCTCATCCATTTCAATTGTGTCATAATAAATTTTAAAACCTAACGCAAAATGATGCAGATGATTCTTTTCATCGCTGTCTAAATAAACGGCTATAATTTTCCCTTTTAATTTTGTACGCTTAATTTCATGACAATATGAAATTTCAAATACAGGATTTTTCTTTGTGAGACACTCATTTAAATAGTCAAGCTGTAACACATGACGATACTCTTCCTTCTTATTCTCTTCAAACAATTCATTTAGAATTTGCTCAACAGCACCCGAGTAGATGCCATCTTCTGCTAAGAAAAAGGAATAGCTAGCCCGTAAAGTAAAATATGCATCGATTTTGGCATCACAATAAATACAATCCGAAAAATTATACCCTTTATCTTTTAATTGTTGTATAACACGAAGAATCAAATCACGTTTTTCTGTAGCCTCTTTAATTTTTGCCTGGTTTTTATCAATATACATATTTTTATCCGCCTGACAAAACAATTCGCGCATTGTTAATTTTGAAAAATCATTTGAATACGCAAAACCAGCCGCATAACTTAATGGCATTTCTGAACATTTAGCACATATTCTTTTAATATTTTCAAGATTTCTTATTACATCTTCTTTTTTAACATTTTTAAAAATTGCAATGAATTCATCACCGCCACAGCGACCTACAAATTGATTTTCATCCACACCTTTACGAAGACTTTTCGCAAACAAATGGATATATAAATCACCTCTTTCGTGTCCTTGTTGATTGTTGATGATTCTAAGATTATTTAAATCAAACACACAGATTGCCATATTTTGTTCAGCTTCTAAAGTTAAAATCTCTTCACACTTATTTTTATTTGGTAAACCCGTAGCTTCATCTAAATATATTTTGCTTTTTAATTCTCGATTCGCCTTCGCATAACGCAAAGCTTTAAGTAGTTCATACAAAATCATAAATACTAAGATAACAATATCAATAACCGTCAAAGTTTCAAATTGTTTAAGTCTTGTTGCAATCCTTTGAGAATACGATTCTGCAAGACCTGTGGCTACATCACATAGAGAAAAGAAAGTTTCACTCTTTTGAATAATATTCGTATTCTCATATCCAACTTGTCGAACAAGATCAATTTCTTGTTTTAAAGTATCAAAATACGCATCTAATTCTTCCATCTTTGCCTGAAAAGCCTTATCATCTAAAGATACTAAATCTAGTTCTTCACTACCAAAACGAAGTCCTTTTATATAGCCTTTGACATCCGCAATCATATCATCTTGCGGCATTCCTGCATCTTCCAATTTAATAATTCGCTGTGTTTTTCCACGTACTAATCCTGCATAATTGACAACACGAGCCGTCCCTTGAATACGTGAAACCATAAGTATGATAATTAAAATGAGCACAATTAAAAGACTGGTTAAAGCCGTCATTAAAAAACGTATTATTTTTGAGAAACGATTCTTTTTCTTATTCTTCATACATTTATTGTATTAGGAAAATGAAATTATCACAAGAAAAAGGATGAATTCATTTATTCATCCTTCGACTAATCCATATTACAATCCATATGCACATTCCGACAACCATGAAACTAAATCCAATGAGTGCCAAAGCCATCCCTTCATGCTTTAAGCCATCTACTCCTACATATGCGTTTATTTTCCCCTTTAAAAGCAAGAAAACAGTTCCTGCAATCAAAAATAAATTCGCAACAAATGCAGGTGTAAATACACGATCCTTTTGATTCATAATAACATCCCCTTATTGTTACCGATGTATTATATCATTTCATTCCTTTATTAAACCTTAAATTTCTCTTAACTTTCTTAGCATTTGATTGTACAATAGATAAGAATAAAAGAAGGAAGGATTCTTATGCAAAACATTGATGAATTAGTTGATTTACACGAATGCCCTCTATGCGAAGGTGGTTCGATTCTTGAAGAAGAAGGAAACGGATTCTATGCACAATGCATGGATTGTGGCTGCTATACAGTTCACGTTGATTATAAAAACGAAGAAGATCGTTTAGAAGCGGCAAAAAGAGCTGCTGAACTATTTAATACAGGTAAAGTATTAAAATCAAATCCTGGTGAATAAAGAAAATGAGTGGAAAAATCCACTCATTTTTTTCTATTTAATTGAATTTTGATCTAACCACTTACCTCGAACCATACGAATAAAGAATATAATACCTCTAAATACCAATTCGAAAGTCATTGTAACCCATACACCAATAACACCATATCGTTTGGTGAAGATGATAATTGGTAAAACACGCATACCCCACATACTTAAAGCATTTAGAACAAAAGGACGTTTACTATCTCCAGCCCCACGCAATGCACCCATGACTACAATACTAATCGCAAACAATGGTTCTGAAAAAGAAACAATTCTTAAACATTCACTAGCTCCATCTATGACTTCTTGACTAGTTGTCAGGGTTGAAGCTAAGAATGGTGCAAACGCAAACATAATAACACTCATAAAGATGACAAGGACAAAAGATAATAAGGTTGTTAAATACGCAAAGCGTTTCGCCATATCTTTCCGTTTTGCCCCAATACTTTGTCCAACCAATGTTGTTGCAGCTCCGCCAATTCCATAAGCTGGTAGATAACATAAGCCTTCTGCAGAAACCGCCACATAATTAATGGCTACACTAATTGCACCCATACTCGATACAACACCAGTCATTACAACTTGAGCTAAAGATAGTGTGACTCTTTCAAGGCCAGCTGGAATTGAAAGATTAACTACATTTTTTAAAATTTCTTTATTAATCTTCCATGATTCATCACCTAGAAGTCGCAAAGATTTTTCCTTTTTGACGACAATATACATCAAGATGAAGCCTACAACCATTTGTGCCATCCCTGTTCCCAAAGCAGCTCCTGCAACACCTAGATTTAATATGTAAATAAAGAAATAATTAAAAATAACATCAAAAACACACATCGAAATATTCATAAGGCTTGGAAGCACGGCATTCCCTGAGCATCTTAACATGCCTGAATGTAACATAGCCATCATATTAAATGGTATAAAAGCACCTACAATCGCTAAATATAATGTGGCATCCCTACAAATAGAAGAATCCGCACCTAATAAAGTAGGCAAATAAAAACTGGCTCCCACCACAATCAAAGCCATACATAAGCCAAAAATAACATTAAAAAGTATTGACAGACAAACAACTTGCCTAGCTAGTTTATTTTTACCTCCACCTAAATATTGAGCTACCTGAACGGAAAAGCCTAATACAGCCGCTGTACAAATACCACCAAATAACCATGTCGTACTAGCAACTACACCAATGGCTGCCGTAGCCTTATAGCCTAAAGATCCAACCATGGCTGTATCGATATAGCTCATGGCCGTTCCAACTAATTGTTCTAATATAGCAGGTACAGATAATAAAATGACAATTTTTAATTGATCTTTTAATTCTATTTTTTTATTTTCGCGCATCTGCGCCGTTATTTCCATCATGTTCATAAACTGATTATACAAAGAAAAAAGATGTATGTCACCATACATCTTAATCTTCTACCTCTTCACGCCACATTTTAGCACCTAAATGAGCTAATTTACCATCCAAGTTATCATATCCACGATCAATATGATAAATATCATGAATCTCAGTAACACCATCTGCCATCAAGGCTGCGATCACAAGTCCTGCACCACAACGAAGATCTGTTGCGGTTACTTTAGAACCATGTAACTTTGTTTTTCCATTGATAAATGCGCTTGGTGTGTGTACATCAATATTTGCGCCCATTTTATTCAATTCTGCACAATGTTTGAAACGTTCCATATAAATTGTTTCAGTTACTACAGATTGACCTTCACATTGTGTCAATAAAACAGTAAATGGTTGTTGTACATCTGTCGCAAATCCAGGATATGGCTTTGTCAAGATTTCTGTACGTTTTAATGGCTTGTCAGTCTTAAATACATGGATAAAATCCGAACCGACTTCCATATTGATTCCCACTTCTTGAAGCTTCATAACAATGGCTTCTAAGTGCTGAGGAATAATATTCTCAATTCGCATGTCATTGGCCATAGCTGCTGCCATGATCACATAAGTAGCTGCTTCAATACGATCTGGAATGATTTCATGAATACATCCTTTTAAGTAATCAACACCATCGATTACAAGTGTACTTGTACCCATACCATGAATTCTTGCACCCATTTTATTCAACAAAGTCGCAATATCAATGATTTCCGGTTCACGTGCCGCATTTTCAATAACAGTTCTTCCTTTTGCGTAAACAGCTGCCATCATAATATTGATTGTAGCCCCTACACTTGAGATATCTAAGAAAATATTAGTTCCTTTTAATTCTTTCGCATTCAGTATATAACATCCATTTTCATATTGGATATCTGCACCTAAGGCTTCAAACCCTTTCAAGTGAAGATCAATAGGTCTAGGACCCAAATAACATCCTCCTGGCATTTTGATTTCTGCATGTCCAAATTTTCCTAACAAGGCTCCCATAAAATAGTAGCTTGCTCTTAACTTTGAAACAGCTTTAGATATCATCGGAATATTTTCCATATGAGTAGGATCTATATATAATGTTTCTTCATCTCGCTTTTCAACATAAACACCAAGTTCATTCAACAAAACGATCAAAGACTGTACATCTGAAATATTAGGTACACCATAAATAGTGACTGGCTCATTTCCTAAAACACATGCTGGAATTAAAGCTACAGTTGCATTTTTAGAACCACTAATACGAACTGTTCCATTTAAACGATGTCCACCTTCAATTTTAATGACTTTTTCCATTCATTTTCCCCCATTTCAAGGTAATGCCTATCTATTATAGCCTATTCAATCCGGATAATCTAGAAAAATATTGTAAATTCCAAAAGCCATCTATTTTAAATGTTTTTCCATCCAATCTGTGATTTCATTTAAACGACGCAAACGATGTTGTGGAAGTCCCGTACGAGATAAATCATGGTTTTCTCCATGGAACAGGCACATACGCGCTTCAATATTCTGGTCTAATAATGCATTCAACATTTGTAGTCCTTCACAAAGTGGACAACGATAGTCCTCGTCTGAATGAATAAATAAAGTTGGTGTTTTTACATTACGTGCATATTTCAATGGTGAATGCCACCATAATTTTTCTTGATTGTCATAATATGTAGCCGATTGCTGATCTTGTGCAAAGTATGGTCCAATATCACTTGTCTGAGAGAATGAAATCCAGTTTGCGATACTTCTTTGACTTGCTGCACACGCAAAACGATCTGTATGACCAATGATCCAGTTTGTCATGAATCCACCATAACTTCCACCAGTGACTCCAACTTTACTAGCATCGATTTGAGGATATGTTTCCAATACTTTATCTGTAAACTGCATTAATTCATCATAATCAATCGTTCCATATTTTCCACGAATATCCATAAATTCGTTGCCACGTCCATCTGAACCATGAATATTACAGAAGAATACAAAATATCCCTTACTAGCCCATACTTGCATTTCATGATAGAATACTTTTCCATATACAGTTTTAGGACCACCATGAATATCTAAGATAGCTGGATATTTTTTAGTTTCATCATAATCTTTTGGCAACAATACCCATCCTGTTAAATCTTCACCAAAGCTTACTTCGACAGGATCTGCCACATATGTATCTTCCATTATATTAAAATCAGATAATTGAATCACTTTTCCATCTTGAACCTTATATAATTGTTGAAGACTTGCTACATCTGCTCCAATAAAATACAATGTGTCATCTTCAAAAGCGAAAGCTTGAATCGTTCCTGACCATTCAAACACCAATTCAATCTTTCCATTTTCTAATTTATATAAATTATTATGATCATAAATGGTTGATACAAAATATAAAGCTTGATTCTTTACTAAAGTGGCATTTCCTGCAACTAGAGCACAATCCGTACCTACACTGTTACCAACACATTCTTGCCAATCTGCAATTAAATTGAAGTCTTGATCAAAGAATTTTGGATTTTCATTCAAACCATATTTTTCATGTGTACTCGCAACAAGAACTAATTTACCATCTACAAAATTAAAGTCTTGAATGCTTCTTTCTTTCGCATCTACAACTGTACTTACTTCACCATCATATTTATAAAGATCTTCGTACAAAGCTTGTTTACGTGTCCAGTTTTGACCTGTATAATACAAAGCACCATCATGAATTTTAGCATTCGACACATCAAAAGTACCTTCTGTAACACAAACAAGTTCTTTTGTATCTAAATCATATGTATATAAATGAGTACGATGTTTATTTGTGATACCCTGACCATTCATATAGAAAGGAATCTCATCAAATACTTCATAATCACTTTCTTCTTCAACAAGTTTTTCTTTTGTCAATAATACAAGTGTTTTCTCGTTTAAATATCCCAATACATTCATTCCTGGTTTATCAAAACGAGCAATTTCTTTAGCTTCTCCACCATTTAAAGATAAACGATATAGAGAAGTGGATTTTTCAATATTTTTACGATTTCCACAGAATAGAATCGAATTCTCATTTTCAATATAAAAACTTCCTTCTTTTCCAAAAGAAGTTAAATCATATACTTTATCATTCTTCACACATTTTAAAGTATATTCATAGGCATTGTCTTTTTCTGCTGCTACTCCATCAACAAAGACTTTTACGCCATCCTTCACTTTTAAATTTCCATAAAAGTGATAAGACAATAAATCATTAATTTCAACAGACTTCATGTTTTCCCCTCCAAATTATGCAAAAAGCAGGCTTAAAGCCTGCTTTATTTAAAAACTTTAATTATTCAGCTTTTCCAGCAGAACCAAAGAAGTTTTCCATCATTTCTTTACATAATGCTGTGATTGCATCAGCACCTGGTTTTAATAATTTACGTGGATCATATCCTTTTCCTTCTTGGTCTTTTCCAGCTTCGATGTATTTACGAGTTGCTTCAGCAAATACTAATTGGCATTCAGTATTAACGTTAACTTTAGAAACACCTAATGTGATAGCTTTTTGAACTTGTTCACGAGGGATTCCTGAACCACCGTGTAATACTAATGGTTTACCATTTGTAACATTTTGGATTTCTTCTAAACGATCAAAGTTCAATCCAGCCCAGTTTGCAGGATATTTACCGTGGATATTTCCGATACCAGCTGCTAAGAAGTCTACGCCTAATTCAGCGATAGTTTTACATTCTTTAGGGTCAGCTAATTCACCAGCAGATATAACACCATCTTCTTCTCCACCGATTCCACCAACTTCACATTCAATTGATAGTCCTTTTGAGTGTGCTAAGGCGATCATTTCTTTTGATTTTTCTAAGTTTTCTTCAAATGCATAGTGAGAACCATCGAACATTACAGAAGTAAATCCTGCTTCGATAGCAGCTTTTGCACCTTCATATGAACCGTGGTCCAAGTGTAAAGCTACAGGAACTGTAATTCCCATTGCATCGTGGATTTCTTTTACCATAGCAGCAACTGTTTTGAAACCACACATATATTTAGCAGCACCTTCAGATACTCCTAACATAACTGGTGATTTAGCTTCTTCAGCAGCAGCTAAGATAGCTTTTGTCCATTCTAAGTTATTGATGTTGAAAGCACCAATCGCATAGTGCCCTTCGTGAGCTTTGTTGATCATTTCAGTAGCAGATACTAACATTACTCTATTCCTCCTTTAAACATTTCTGTCATACCTATTCTACTCCATATCGCCTAATTTGAAAAGTGAAATTATTAACTAACGACGTGATTTTCCAGATAATTCAACAGGTATAGACAAAGTACGAATTCTTTCAAGAATTCTTAGACTCGCAATCGTGTTATTCGGTTTATTCGCAAGACGATATTGTTGCTCTAATTCTTCCATAGAATAATTTGATGTAAAATATGTTTTCATCTGTTTATTCATACGCTCATCTAAGACTGGCAATAAAATTTCATCTCTTGTCCATTGCGTAATACTCTCAGCTCCAATATCATCTAAAACCAAAACATCACTATATCGTAAATGATTCATTACTCTTTGGCGATATTCATTATCTGTCATAAATTGTTTCAATTCTTGAATCAACAATGGTACTTGTACAAAAGACACACTCTTATTATTCTTTGCATAATAATTACAGATTCCCTTCATCAAATATGATTTACCAGTTCCAGGATTTCCGTACAAATACACACCTTGATTTAATGGGATACTACTTACACTTTGCGTATACGCAAGTCTATATTCCTTTTCTTTGGCAGCATCCAAAAAAGAAGCATCATTTAAATCAATCAAATAATCATTTAAAGACATGTGTGAAAAGCGAAACTTACTCTGATGAGCCAATTGTTTATCACGATTTTGTTCATATTGACACGAAGCATAGTATTCATTTAAAAAGCCAGAATCATCCATTTTCAATTTTGTAACCTTACCACGAATCTTCTGAACACAATAATCAAGACCTTTACAGTTTCTACAAGCATTCACACTCTTTAGCCACTGCAACAAAACACCACTGTTTTCTTCTACAAAAGATGCATCTAAATGATTTTGTTCTAAAAACATCAGAATTAATTCATTTTCTTTTAAACGAGCAATATTTTGTTGTCTCTCTAACATTTGTTCTTCGGAAAGCTTAATATTTAAGTTCACTACAATTTACCTTCTTTCAACATCTTTTGCAGTTCTAACATTTCTTGTTGAATCTGTGTATCTGATTTTTCTTCTTTTTGCGTATAAAACTTCTCATCTAGCACAACTTTTTCAGTATTTTTATCATTTTTATTTCCAGCAGGACTCTGATTGATGATATTCAAAGCCCTCTTTCTAGAATCTACTCCTAATCGCACCCAACTGGCCGCTACTTTTTCAACATAATTTCTAGAAAATTGCTGATTCGTTTGTTGCAAAGTATATTCAATCAGCGTATTTACTACTTCTATTGGAAATTGGAATTCTTTGCATAAGCGCTCAATCAATATCTGATCTGATTTCACAACTGGAATACCATTTTGTTTATTCTGTAGAAATTTAACTGGCGACATTTGATATGGATCTGAACCAATTTCTATAGCTTTACGATTACGCATAACCATATCTTTTAATTTATCTAAATCAAATACATGTGTTGAAGGATTAATACTTCTTTGTACATATCTACGCATATCTTTAGCATTGATTCCATATATTTTAGCCATTTCAGCTATACGATCTAAATTTTCACTTGTTCGAAAGCGCACAGGAAAAATTCGATCCATACCTTTGAAAAGTGTCGCAAAATCAAAATCATATTTCTGTTTAATTGTCGGTTTTACTTTTTCATAAGCAATTTCTTTCGATTCATTCCAAGAATCTAAAATCGAAACATCTAAAGGACTTTCTACTTTTGTGTATAAAGAAGAAACCGTTTTATCTATATGAAGCATAGCCTTTATTTTATCAAAACATTTTGCTCCAACACACGCTAAATACAATCTTGAATATGTCTCATGACATAAAAACTTATTAGAAGATAAAGGAGCATATAGAAAGATCAACATATCTTCTTTATGAACATAAGTTTCAATCAAATGATATTGTTCCAAATAATTTCTTGCTTTATCAAATTGAGCAGCATTCATATTCAACAAAAGATATATATCTTCTAAATCAATCGAATTTTGAATCGAACCTAAAAATTCATACAAACAAACAGAACTTTTTCCAATCAAAGGACCATACAATAAGCTTAAAGATTGTCTTTGTTCACTAGATAAATGTTCTATGCATCGTATTTCAATCGCCATTTAAATTCTCCTCTTTTAATGCATCTTCAATCTGTATATGTAACTGCTCTACTGTGCCGTTATTTCGTAATACAATATTGCTTCTCGCTATTTTTTCTTCTGGATTCATTTGTGAAACAAGCCTTGCTAAAGCTTGTTCTCTAGTAAAATTACGATAGGTCTGTAGGCGTGATAACGCTACATCTAAATCTGCTACAACACACCATATTGAATCAAAACATTTTTGTGCAGAAATCTCAAATAAAATTGGCATCTCTACAAAGACAATAGAACTATCTTGTTTGTGAATCCATGTATGCATTTCATCAAAAATTAAAGGATGTAGGATAGCTTCTACTTGTTTTCGATGTTTTTCATTGGAAAACATATACGAAGCTAGACTTTCCTTGATAATTTGTCCATCTGAATCCAATTCAACTATATGTAAATCATTTAATTTCTTATAACCTAAATTTCCCTTTTTTAATAAATCTGCATTGACCTGATCACAATCTAAAACTGGATATTTATTTTTTAAATATCGAGAAATTTCACTCTTTCCTGAACCCATTGATCCAGTAATTCCAATCACTTTCTTTTTTGACAATTTGGACATAGATAAGTCCCCCTTTGTGATACAATTAATTTTTTTATCGTATGATGACACACTTTACATTGTGTCTGATCATGTACTTTTAAATAAAGTTGAAAACGCCCTGTTACTCCTAAGCTTGAAGTATAAGAACGAATGGTTGTCCCACCAAAACGAGTAGCACCCTGCAAAATTCTTTTTGTTTCATAAACAATTTTATCACAATCTTTTTTTGACAACTTACAAGCTCGACTTCTTGGATCTAAGCCTGACGCAAAACATATTTCATCCGCATAAATGTTTCCAACACCAGCCATGATTGACTGATCTAATAAGCATGATTTCAAATTTCGTTTCAATGAATGAATACAATTATAGAAATACATTCCATTTACTTTTTCATCCATATAATCATATCCAACATTTTTAAAACAAGCATATGAATGAATATCTTCTTTTTTAGGATACAAATACATTCTTCCAAACTTTCTTGTATCATGATATGACATGAAAGTTTGATTGTTTAATTTGAGTACGACATGAATATGTTTGTCATTTTGAAGTTTATCATACAAATAAAATTTTCCTTCCATACGCAAATGAACGACTAAATCATAATCATCTAAACCAAAAATCAAATATTTTCCAATACGATTAAATGAGCGAAAGGATTGTCCAATCACATGATTTTTAAAAACATCTATATCCACATTATCTATAATTTTAGGATAATACACAAATACATCCTCAATTAAAACATCTTTAATTTGTGTTTCTAATGTTTTTAAGACCGTTTGTACCTCTGGTGCTTCTGGCATTATTTAGCCTCATACCAAGATTTGCCAATACTGATACTTGCCTTTAACGGAACCTTTAATTTCATAGCACTTTCCATAGTTTCTTTGACAAGTTTTTTCATCAAATCCAACTCTTCATCAGGTACCAAGAAAATCAGTTCATCATGTATTTGAAGAAGCATTTTTGATTTGATATTCTCATCTTTTAAAGCCTTATCCATTTTCAACATGGCAATCTTGATCAAATCAGCAGCACTACCTTGGATTGGTGCATTCATGGCAGCACGCTTACCGAATTCACGCGTCATAAAATTCTTATCATTAATTTCTGGAATCTCTCTGCGTCTATGGAATAATGTTTCTACGTAACCATTTTCCTTACAGAATTCAATCAATTGATTCATATATTCATGAATTTTAGGATAACTTTCAAAATACATTTTCATAAACTCACCCGCTTCTTTACGTGTGATATTTAATTGTGATGATAAACCAAATTCAGTTTGTCCATATACAATTCCAAAGTTTACTGTTTTTGCAATTCTTCTTCTATGTTCATCCACTTCTTCTGGTAAACAATCAAAAATCAAAGTAGCTGTTTTTGTATGAATATCTAAACCTTCATTAAACGCTTTTATCATATGATCTTCATCAGCCATATGTGCCAACATTCTTAATTCAATTTGTGAATAGTCAGCAGATAATAACTGATATCCTTCTTCAGCCACAAAAGCCTTACGAATTTCTTTTCCTAATTCATCACGAATACTAATATTTTGAAGGTTTGGTTCGCTACTTGAAAGTCTTCCTGTTTGTGTCATAGTTTGATTAAAAGAAGTGTGGATTTTTTGGTCTGGACGAATATGTTTTTTCAAGCCATCAATATATGTGCTGGATACCTTTGATATTTTACGATACTCCAAAATATCTTCAACAATTGGATGTTTTCCACGTAATTTTTCCAACACATCTGCCGATGTAGAACGTTTTTTTCCACCTGAACTTAAATTTAATTCATCGAATAAAACATTCGCCAATTGTTTTGGAGAATTGATATTAAAAATCATGCCTGCATGAGAATAAATTTGTTGAGCTAAAGCTTCCAGTTTTTCATTCAATAAAGCTCCATATTCATCCAAGAAACTTTCTTGAATAGAAATACCTTCTTGTTCCATAGAAAATAATACGTTTGCTAATGGCATTTCAATATCTTTATATAAAGAAATAACATTTTCATCTTTTAAAGACTTACGAATTTCATTTTTCTTTTCGCACAACTGTTGTGTCAAACTCTGATAAATCAGCATTTCTCTATTTAAGCTAAAAGCAGGTTCTTCTTTTGTCTTTTTTGAGACATCATGAAAAGATTCTGGCAAAGAAATATGAAGTGCTTCTAAAACTGCATCACTATCTGTAGCCGTGGAATTTAATAAGAATCCCGCAATATGTAAATCATCACTGAAAGTATTCCATTTAAATCCGTAACGATCTAATAAATGCATCATCTCTTTTGTATCCCATGTACTTATTTTTTTTGTTTCTAACAATGTTTTGAAGTTTGTATCCTCCAAAGCATTTTCTACAGAAATATAATAAATTGTCTTATCAATTGGAATCATAAATCCATATAATTGTTGATCTAGATATGGCTGTTGCGTACATACAGGCATAATCATTAAATCTTCTACATCTAAAGCATCAAAATGATCCACTTCTTTTAATGGCCATTTTTCATTCTTTGTTTGTTTTGTACGATTCACTAAAGATCGCATTTCATATTTTTCATAGAATCCATTCACATCTTCTTGGATTCCTGCAAAATCACAATCATCTAAACAAAACGGAAGTTTCATCTTTGTATAAATCGTTGCCAATTCCAAAGACATAAACGCATTGTCTTTATCTTTTTCCAATTTTTCCTTTAATTTTCCCTTTACTTCATCAATATGAGCATAAACATTTTCTACTGTTGAATATTGATTCAATAAACGCAAAGCTGTTTTTTCACCAACACCCTGAACACCTGGAATATTATCAGCTGTATCTCCCATCAACCCTTTCATATCAATAACTTGATTTGGCGTAATACCGTATGTGTCTAAAAGATTTTGTTCGTCCATCAATTCCATTTCACTTAAGCCTTTTTTCATTAAAAGAACATGTGTACTTGAATCAATCAATTGTAGTAAATCGCGATCGCTTGTAAGAATTGTTGTTTGGATATCTTTACAACATTTAGCCATACTTCCAATGATATCATCAGCTTCATAACCTTCTTGTTCATAGCGTTTGATGCCAGCCGCATCCAAATATTCTCTTACAATTGGAAATTGTACGATCAATTCTTCATCTAATGGTTTACGAGTTCCTTTGTAAGCTGCAAATTGTTTATGTCTAAATGTTGGTTTTCCTGCATCCCAAGCAACTAGAATTTTATCTGGTTCAATAATATCAATTGCCTTATTTAACATCATCACAAAGCCATAGACCGCATTGGTTGGAATACCATTGGATGTTGTCATTCTATGTGTATATAAAGTTGCATAATATGCACGAAATAGCATGGAATTTCCATCTAATAATAAAAGTTTTTTCATTTGAATACCTCTTTTCTTCTATTTTAACACATATGAAAAGAAGGAAACGAATCCATGACTCATTTCCTTCGAATATTTTGCATGTGTAACTTTTCCATTCGTTTATAACGAATATCTTTTATAGTTGCATATCTATTGAATACAGTAATAATATAAAGCAATACAAATATCCAAGCCCCATTAAATACCAATGTAAGAGCTTCTACATAAATAAACCATTTCATAAAGCTCATGGTTATGTATCCTAGAATTATTGCTCCAAAAAAACAAATCAAATCATATAGAAACATCATCAAAAAGACAATTGCAAATTGCACCCAATGATCTTGATCCATCATATCTTTAAATAGACCGATAAGCCATCCAAAAAAGCCAAACAGAAGCATTTTCACTAGCCAGTCAGAAGTAAAGAATAATCCTACACATAGACCACATAAACATGCATATAAAATTCGATTCATAGTTTTTTCATGACTAACGACAAGCATACATCCACAAAAACATAAATGACTCACTATAGATAATGAAGAATACGTAAAATCCACACTAAACAAAGATGCATTTATTTGGTCAAGCAGTGCCAGTATAAGTAAGAAAATAAATGAATAACGTTCTTTATTTATCATTTACTCTCCTCTTTTCCAATTACAAGACAATAGTCAAAACTTTTCATATTCGATACCGGTGAAACATAAACAGTAGAAATAATCGAATCATCATTTAACGAAACATCTTTTACTTCTCCAATTAAAATTCCACTAGGATAGTTTCCGCCTTTACCGCTTGTCGCAACTTTTTGACCTTTTGTCACCGTTGCATCATTGTCAAACAACGAAACACGATACGCCTTCTTATCTGTATCATACGATTGTAGAACTCCTTCTACACTTGATCCATCTTCTAGAGACATTTTTATCGCTATATCATTGTTTAAATGCTGACTGGTTAGTAATTGAACAGTACTTGTTAGTGTCTGCACACTATCAACTAAACCAATAGCACCATCACTTGTAACCACAAGCATATTTTTTTCTACCCCTTGTTTTTTCCCTGCAGAAATAGTTACCGTTTGAAGCCAAGATTCACTTGAACGTTCTAAGACAGATACGCTAATCGTCTTAGCATCTTCTAGTCCACCTTTCATATCGAGTAATGCTTCAAGTTGTTTATTTTTATTTTTTTCATCTTCATATGCGGTTTGATAATTCTTTTGTTCGGCTAACTGTTTGGATAAATATTCATTATCATCATAAGCATGCCAAAGATTTGAAAAATCATTTATAGCATTTCCGATAGAAGATAACGGATATTGAATCAAACCATACTTCAAATAAGTCCAAGCACTATAACCAATATTTGTGATTGAATTTTGTCTTAAACCAAACATTGCACATGCCAATATACATAAAACGACAATAATCGTAAGTAATCTTTTTTGAATTCGAGTAAATTTACGCATAATATCCCCCAAACTAACTTATATTATAGCGATAAACCCTCCTTCTTTCAATCGAGATATTTGTGCTCTTTAAATGAATAATATTGATTTTGTCCTACAATAATATGGTCCACTAAATGAACACCCATAGTTATTGCCACATGAACCATTTTATATGTAACTTCAAAATCGGCTTGGGATGGCGTACAATCTCCTGAAGGATGATTGTGTGCAATTAGTACTGAATTCGCATTTTGTAAAAACGCTTCTTTAAATACTTCGCGAGGATGAACTGTACTCTCATTCAATGTTCCTTTAAACAGGACACGATGAGCAATCAATTTACTTTTTGTATCTAAATATAAAGCGATAAAACATTCTTGTTGCAAAACACCATATTCAAACTCAAACCATTCAATTACATCTTCCGGCTTTAAAATAGAGGCATGATATACTTTTGATTTAATAACGCGCTTACTCAATTCAACACTTGCCAAAAGTTGTAAAGCCTTTACTTCTCGAATTCCTTGAATTTGCATCAATGTATTTACATGCATCTGCATTAATTTTGATAAACCTTCACTTTCTTTCAATACATCGGATGCGATTTCAAATACGGAACGATTTTTATTTCCACTTTGTAGAATCAAAGCAACGAGCTCTAAATCGCTCAATGATTCTAAACCATAGCGCAACGCTTTTTCTCGTGGACGTTGCTCCACTTCCATCTCTTTTACCTTCATATACTCTTATACGAAAAAAATTACACTTTTTTCAATTTATTTAATTATTTTACTTGCAAAGTTCTCAATCACATGGTATATTATTTAAGCGTCAAGCAGACATGGCGGTTGTGGTGAAGTTGGTTAACACAGCGGATTGTGGCTCCGTCACGCGCGCGTTCGAATCGCGTCAGCCGCCCCACTAAGAATTTTAAGCTTCGAGAAATCGAAGCTTTTTTCTTTACATTTGATTTTTTTATTTGTATATTAAATTTATGAAGAAATTATTACTTATACTTTTAAGTCTTACTTTATGCGCTTGTCAAGCTCAAATAAAGCCCACAAGCTCAACTTCAAAAAAAGCTTGTGATGTAACAAATGAAGAAGAAACATGCAATTCAAAAGATGACTCAAATACTAAATTTAATGAAATTAGTTTTGATGAAGCCATTCAATATTTCACAAAAGAAAAATCAGGCGTATTGTATTTTGGATATTCGAGTTGTCCTTGGTGTAAGGAGGCTAAACCTGTTCTAAAGAAAGTAGCCCAAAAAAATGGTATTGATATTCAATATGTAAAGGTTAGAGATGATAAAAAGAATCGTCTTTATACAGATGATCAAAAAACAATTATTGAGCCATATATTCAAGATTATATGTCAAATAATGATGAAGGTATTTTAACTTTATATGTTCCATTAGTTCTTGTCATAAAAAATGGAAAAGTGATTGATGGCCATGAAGGAACATTGGATAGTCATGATGCGACCGAAAGAAAAATGACTGATGACGAAAAAGAAGAATTAACAAAAATCTATACAAAATTAATGAGTGAAGCAAACTGATATAATCCCACCGAGGTAGACACACGAAATAATTAAAATTATCCCATCGATG
>URHY01000043.1 GCA_900547815.1 uncultured Solobacterium sp. | reverse complement strand
TATTCATTTAAAAATTCAATTGTAGTTATACATTTTTTACAAAGTTAAGGATATAAACAATACTATACATTGCTAGTATCGCAAACACATACCAATTACTATTTCCAATAGAACTTAGTGCAGTGAATGAATAAGGGATAATCTTTATCTAATAAAAATGACAAAACCAAATAAATACATAATGCCATACAAAAGTGAATATAAAACTTCAATATTCTTTTTCTAGGCATACCATCAATATATGTATGTCCCTTTCTTTGAATTTGTTCCATTATGCCATATCCAGAATAGAACAAAAATGGTGCAACCATCAATTGTCCAATTCCTAATAGAAGTGGATTCCATGGCATAGTTTCATATTGTCCAAAATGTGATAGAAACACAAACAACACAAAAATTCCATTGATACAAGTTGTCTGTTCCTTACTTAATGCCCTTTTAAAATTCATCATATCTAAATATTATATATAAGTTCCACTAAATTCGGCCTTTCCTGTACACACAAATTCACTATCATCATATTCATCATCATGTTGTTGAAACCCAGCACCGCCAAGTCCGACAGGCTCTTCAAAGCCACAAGCCTTAAAGAACTCAGCCTGATGTGCGTCTCGCTCTTGCTCAGAATCATGTTCCCTATCAACAAACTCATCCATCGTCATCATTTTCCCTAGATACTCACCAAGATATTCCCCATCTTTATCTTTTACACATACATAACAGCCTTTACGAAGTTGTGCCCAATAATTTCCATCCCTATCTTTATATACACCGCGAGTGAATTTGATTTTACTATTCTCATAATTATAAACAGTTTTTCCATAAGGATCCTCTTTAGATCTTGTATTATAAACAGGAAGATTTACCGTCATTCTATATACACCATCTTTATATGAATTTACCTTTTCAAAGCCATTCTTTTTCTTTTCTTTCTTTGTATTTTGTTCATCAGATACCACTTCTGTATTTTTTGTTTCTGCATATTTATTGTAAATAGTATCCACTGCTTGATATCCACCAAAGGCTGCCACCGAAACAATAGCTACTCCTGCCGCTACTTTCACGCCTATTCCAGCAGCTACTTTGCCTGTAGCAGACACAGTTGCTTGTTTTACTCCTTGTGATGTAACATGCCCCTTTGAATTGACATTATTTTTCTTAACAAGTGAAGCATTATCTTCACGAATTGGATTAGATGTTATTGTATCTGCTTTAACTTTCATTACAACACCATCCGCAAATGCTTTGGCATTGAATGATGGAATTGTCTTCAATTCCTGATCTAACATCCAAGCAAGGAATGGTAATGGTGCAACAGTATAGAAACTCTTGTTCTGACTTCTTAATTCTTCAATCATATCTTTGATAGATAGCTTTGCACGTCGAATCCAGCTTTTAACTGTATTTTCTTCTACTTCCATCTGCTCAGCAATCTCTTTTGTAGTCAACTGCTGATACATCTGCATCATTAAAGCAAACCTTTGATTATCAGGTAATTTGTCCAAACATTCTTTTAAGCCTTCTGCAATCAGTTCTGTATTCATGTTAGCTTCAGGATTAAACGCTACAGAATCATCTGCAATAGATTCTTCATAGTTATCTCTGAAGTCTTCACTGTCTAATTCGCTAAATGTATTTGTTTGATAATCTTTATTTTTATGTGCTCTAAAATAATCACGAATTGAATTATTTAGAATTGTATACATCCAAGGTGCAAATTTATCATCATCTTTTAATTGATCTAGCTTTTCAAAAGCCTTTCTCATACTATCCTGAGTAATCGTTTGTGCTTCATCCTGAAATTTATTTGTTGCTCCCAAAGAATAATACGCAATCGTATATGCCTTTGGATATGTTTTACTATAAATCTTTTCAATGGCTGACTCATCTGCAAGTCTAGCCTGTTGTATCCATTCTTTTGGAATATCTGGTAAACTTCTGTTCATAACCCTTTTAACCCTTTCCTATATTTTGTGTTTTCTCTTCAGCAATTTGTACAAGTGGCTTTGTAAATTCTACATATTCCTGAAAGATTTTTTGAATTGTTTTGACATCTTCTATATCGAAATATGTCATGTCGTTCTTTGCGGTAATGCTTAGAACATCTTCAATTGTTAGATATTGGTATCCTTCTACAATATAGCCAAACCAGAAATCATCTTCTACAATTCCGGATTGAATTGCTTCTTCAGGGATACCCTTGTAAAATGATTATAGCACCAGATGCACATGTCATAAAATATGTATTTGCATCACATTCGGATATGTAAGCTATTGTTCCAGGTGGTGCTTCTTGCCATTTACTTTTCAAGATTCTGATCTTTGCAGACATCGAATCACTCCTCTGATTTTTTCTAGATCTTCATTCGAAATTCTAGTGTCATGATATGTAAGAATTGTATTATGGAATTCATTTTCACTTCTTAAAACAATCCCTGAATCTGTATTCACACTTTCAGAACCCGTAAATACTACATATGGATTTACATAACAGTGTAAGCCTTGATCTTTAAGAATAGATGAAAGTAGATATGTCTGAAATTTTGCTTGTTTGACTGGATTTTTGATTGTATTTTCATACGATTCACCAGCTGAACTTGTTTTGATCTGTGTCCAAGTTGAATCATTTTCATTTCCAACGATACGCCCCTTATAATTTTTAACCTCTCCTAAAAAGATTCCATACTTTGATACAACAAGGGTGTCAATTTCCGTGCATTTACCATCTTTTTCAAGTGGAATATTATTGTAAGATGTATATTCTGCTGGTAATGAATTTAAAGTATAAGATACTAGCTCCTCTCCATATAAACCTGCAGATATTGTTTTGTATTTTTTCCACAAGACATCACCTATTCCGGCAACGATTATTCCACCTACCGCAAAGATTGGAATAACATGTTCCATTGACTGTCGATAGCTTTGCATGGCATTAAACTGATCATGCCATTCAGAAGTTCCAAGACCAGCTGTAATCTGTGGCTCAAAAATCATCTTAGCTCCGGCATATAAAAATAATCCAAATCCAATAACAAGTAAGATAATTCCCCATGTTTTGTATAAATTTGCCTGTTCTCTTCTTGATTCTAATGAATATTTGTTTGTATTCATATTCCTGTTCTCCTTAATATTATTACTAGACTAAAAATTAACTTTCTTAAAACATCCCATTTCCAAAATCATTAAAATTATTACAACTATTAACGTTATTGTTATTCCATGAATTTCCTTGATCTAGATTATATCCGCCCATTTCAAATGGTGTTACACTTTTTAATGCTTCTCTAGTAGATTCTTCTGCAAATCGTTGTTGCATATAAAGATCATCAAAGCCATGGTTTCCAGATGCAGTTTTTTTATTTGGTCCAAGCAATTCTTTAATAACCAAAACCCAACAAATCAACACAAATAAAACTACTAAGCAAAAAATTACAGACATAATACATTTCCTCCTCTATTCAGTCTAATCCTTATTTTTCGATTCCCCAAATTTCATTATAATCCTCATAAATCACTTTGCGAGGAGTATAAATATTTGCTGGAGCTAGTTCTAATTCTTTTTTATTTCCCTTAATTACTCTACTAAGAGTTTGAAGTAATTGTTCCATACTTTCTCTATTATTTTCATTTTCATATTGAATACGTTTTATTCTCTTTTGATAACCATTATATTTACGTTCAAGAATTTTCTTAAAAACCTTATCTTCTAATCTCATATAATAAACAACTACATCATCTCCCATTACTTTTAATGTCTTAATAGGGTGCTTAGTATACCATGCATAAGCATGCCAAGCTGACTTTATATTTTCAACTTTACCTTTTAAACAATAATATACAGTTATAAATAAAGTGCCTAATAATAATCCTAAATTAAATGTCACAAAAACTAATACTATAAATAATGCAATATTCAATAAACTTTTCATACTTATTTCCTCCAATTTCTTTTATTAAGCAATCCACATATCATCTAATTCTTTATATACAACTTTACGTGGTGTATAGAAGTTCGATGGATAGATTTCATATCCTTTTGCTAACAAATCCAACCCTTCACTATGAATTTCTAATATTTCCTTCATCTTTTCCTGATTATCTTTTTTCTCATATTTAACGCGATTCATTCTTTTTTGATATCTATTGTATCTATGTTTCACAATCATTCTAAAAATCAAATCATTTAAATTCATAAACATGCAAACTGCACTATCTATAATCAATCTTATGCTCTTGAAAGGATGGGTAATATTCCATACACAAAATCTTATAGCTGATTTGGTAAATTTGATATTACCTTTTAAACAAAAATACAGAACCATGATAATTGCCGCTACTACAACGCCCAATAACCATGCGCCCCATAATGAACCAACTGCAAACAATAAACTCTTCATACTTTTTCCTCCTAGCTTAACGCTTTTTATTTCTTTCACTATACTTAACGGAGTGTTTATTAAAAAAGTTGCAAAATATTTAAAAAAAATATGAAATTTTTAAAACATTTTGATTTCTACTTTTTTTACTGGTTTAAGCATTAAAATCATTTCAATTTCATAAATAAGGATTGGAAACCAACCCTTATCTTTTTATTTGTTTTTTTCGACGTTTCATTTCAGTAGAACCAACTAAAGATAAACCAGCTAGACTTGCTGATGCCATATATCCCGATACCGAAGCATCTACTCCTGTATTCACATTATCTTTTTTGTTTTGATTAAGTTTTTTAGAAAGTTCTGCTTTATCCCTTTCTTGAGAATTTTGTTCACGTAAATATGAATTAAGATCTGCCATTGCTTTGTTATACTCATCAACAGCATCATTTAATTCTTCATGTGCTTTCAAATATGAACTTTCTTTTATCTTATAATCTAATTTAACTTCTTCAAGATTTTTCTTTGATATATTCAACACATCGACAGTATGAGCCAACCGCTTATACTTCTGCAGCAAATCTAGATCACTAATTTCACTCAAATCAGCATTTGTTCCATTTGTAAGAACAGTAGCTAATATATTGCGTAGTTTATTAAATTGTTCTTTGTGTTTACTTAACTGATCGACTTTTATTTTACTAGCATCTAAATCATTTTCTAGTATAGCCACATTAGACTCCGCCATCTCTTTTGATTTTTTCAAGTCAAATATCTGAGTTGTTAACTTCGTTACATCTTCAGAAGTACTTCCTACTTGTCCAGAAGTATTTTTATACGCATTAACTTTTTCCAAAAGTATGTCATATTGAAATTGAGCCTCTTTTAAACTCTTCACAGCTTTTTCGGAATCCACTTTTGTTTTATCCACCACTGTTTGAGCATCATCTTGAATTTGTTTAACCTTTTCAAGATTTTCTTTAGTGCTTTCTAAATTTTTTGTTTTTAATTCTAGGTTCACTTTAGCTTCCTTTAAATGAGCTTGTGCTGTTTCAAGAGCTTTTTCAGATTTTGCTTTTTCAGTACTCCAATTGTTGACTGTATGAGTTAATACATCAATCGTTTCAGAAATATGAGTTACATCTTGATTAGCTTTTACAAGGTTATTTTCAGCTTCCGCTTTTGCTATCTTCTTAGCTGTAACTTCAGCCTTTGCTTTTGATAAATTCGCTTCTGCTGTTGCTCTAGCTGTCACTTTTGCTTCAACATTTGCTTCTGCTTCTTTTACAGCCTGTTCTGCTTTTTGGAAGTTTGCTTCCGCTTCAGCTTTTGCAGTATCAACTTCTGTTTTTTCCAAAGTAGCTTTTGTCATATGTTCGTTCAATACTTTTAATGCAGCTTTCCGATTATTCAATAATGATAACGCAGATTTCAATGCTGCATCATCTTTTTCTGTGCCATCTATTTGGGCTTTTTTAACAGCTTCTTCAAGGGCGTTGTGCTGGGTTGATACATCTTTTAATCCAGATGCGTAATTGTTTAAAGAAGTTTCGAATTCTTCCAAAGTGATAATACGGTCGTTTTTAGAACCTGTAGCTTCGACTCCATATGCATTTTCACCCCAGTATTGATCAAATTCTTGAATGTCTGTTGAGCCATAACACCCTTCTTCTATATGTGCATATCCTGTATAATCATAAGCTTTACTTGTAATATTTTTATAATGCCCAACCTTATGAAAGTCTGTGATTCCATTTTGATACCACGACTTTTCAAGATTATACCAAACTGTAAAAGGACTCGCCTTTGATTCAGCATCACCATAGCCCCAAGCTGCATTTTCACCTGTTTTGTATACACCTGAGTGAGCTACATTTCCAATTTCAGCTGTATCTCTTTGCCAATTGGCATTTACCTGTGATATAGCCATCAGTACCATACTTACTTTTAACTCAGACAACCCCTCAGAAACACGGATTTTATTGAATTCTTTCAAATAAGAAATTGAATTCATAACATTATCTAAAGATGTTGCGTCATTTGTAGCACCAATATTTGTGTGACCATTCAATTTCCCACGAGGATTCTTGATGATATCTGTTGCAGCAATCGCTCCAATAGAATCATAGTATCCTTGAATACCCTGATTTAACTGAGATAGCTGGTCAGCATGTGCTTTTTCGAAGTCAGCCAAATTCTTTTGTGCCAGTTCCAAAGGTGTCAATGTTGAATCATAGTCCGTTTTTGCCTGATCGTAGGCATTTTGAGCGTCTGCCACATCCTTTTCAGCATCAGTAATACGATTTTTCAAGTCATTGATTTCATCTTCTTTTATTCCTGCCATTTTAACAGCTTCATCCAAAGCCTTCTGGGCTTTGTCTTTCGTTGTTTCAGCTTCCGTAACTTTTGCATTTGCATCATTTAATGCAGTAACACTTGCGTCAAATTCACTTTGTTTTTCAGCTTCCACAGATTCCGCATTTGCTAAGTTTGTTTTACCGGTTTCTAAGTCCGATGTTTTAGCAATTACGTTGTTTTTAGCAGATTCAAGATTTACTTTAGCCTGTTCTAGTCTTTCTAAACACTTATTATATTCATTTTCATCTGTAAACTTAGATAAGTTGTTTTGAGCGGTTATAACTTCTCCTTCAGCACTCTTTACATCAGCATTTGCACGTTCTAATGCTTCTGTCGCCATTTGAAGTCCGGATTGTGCTGTTTCAACACCCGTTTTTGCTGTTTCCAGCTCAAGTTCCTTTTCAGCTAAAACTTGTTTAACTGATTCAGCACTCGCAGAAGCCTCATTCAATGTTTCTGTAGCTTTGTTAACTTCAGATTCTAATTCTGAGTAATCTTTAACTCCGAATGATTCCAAACATGTTTTTAAATCCGCCAGTTCTTTTTGTTTGGTTTCTAAATCACTTTGAGCTGTTTTCAAATCTTCAGAAGCTTTTTCAGATATAGATTTTTGAGTATCTAACTCTTTATTCGTTTTACTGATTTCATTTTCTAACTTGGCAATCTCATCAATGATTGGTTGCACTCTTAAATCAATTTCTCTATTAATTTCATCAAACTCTACTTTTGATTTAAAATTCGTTTCATCATATTGATTTTGATTCAAATCGACATCTTTTTTTGCCACACTCAATGTGCCTTTTGCAGTATCTTCTTTCAATTTAGCTTCAAACACTTTCCCTTGTATTTCATGGATTCTATTTTCTAATTCCGCTTGTTTAGTAAATATTTTTTGATCATCCTTTTTTAATTCAAAAGATACTTGTCCTTCATTCGCAAAGACTTTCACAATACTTGATGTAACACCAGTAATAGCCGTTACACCTACCAACGTAGATTTAACTAATTTGTTTTTTTTCATATATTTAACCTTTCTGTCTATTCATGACTTTCCGCATTTTGTTCTATCGGATGCAAAACCGATATAATTCTTACCTCCTTTCACTTTATCTAACGAAGTTAAAAACAAAATAGTTGCAAATAGGGTCACATTTTTTATTAATTCAGTTCTAAAACCATAAAAGGTAAAATAAGTGTAATGATTAGTGTTTTTATGTGTTTCATAAAAAAAGAACCTCCCTGTGTTTCTTGTATACAACAAGCCACAGAAAGGCTGATTATCTTATTTGGGTAGAGAATCCATCCACGCTTTTAAATCAGGAGGTAATTTATCGGGAGACATCACATATAACGCTATAGCATCTGCAAATGTTTCATGATATGAACTCATACAATGATCAGCGTTTCCATTACTTTGAGCGATGGCTTCGCATACTTTAGCTTGATTTGTAGACAAAACTGTTGGTGGCTCAATATCATGATAATCTTGAGTGTATGTTATGAAAAATTTATAATCATAAACATGCCCGAGCTCATGATTTAAAGTTTTTGAAGAAGCTAAGGATGTTAAATAAATCTTGTACACTCCATATTCATTAAGAGCATATCCAGATACTGGTTGTGTGATAGAAAAATTTTCTTCTAAATATTGTAAAGAAACAAACGAAATCTTTGAAATATCTTTATACAGCCATTCAGGAGTAATATCTAATTCTTCTTTTACTAGTTGAACGTCTGATTCTGTGATTTTTGCATCTGAATGCACATAAATAGGAGGATAATTTTTATATTGAATACAAGACGATTCTAAATAAGAAGGTTTTGCATCCAATTTCTTGTTAAATGCATCGATTTCTTGCAACATTGTATCTGTCTTTGTTTTACAAACAAAAGTACTATATCCTCCGCAAATAAAAATAAGTACAGAAACCAAGATTAATATATTCTTCTTTTGCTTATTAGAAATTCGTCGATATATTATTGCCATAACGATTAAAAGTAAGAATGTTATTCCACCAATGATATAAGCGACTGTGTAATCTGTAAAATTAAACATTATATTTTTCCCTCCACTTTCATTTATCAGCTTTTTTATATACAAAATATTTCAAGTAAACCACCCATTGACTTAGTGAAATTAAAAGAAGAAGACGTCTGCTTTTTATCTAACGCCCTGTTAAAATCCATTCATACCTCCCCGTTAATTTAGTTTTGCTTTTTCTATACGATTTTGATTGCCAAGTTTCATAAAAGGCTTTGTGAAATCAGCATACTCCTGAAAGATTCTCTGAATCATTTCAACATTTTCTATATCGAAATAAGTTAAATCATTTTCTGCTGTGATGCTCAAAACATCCTCAATTGTTAAATACTGGTATCCTTCTATGATGTATCCAAATAAAAAATCATCTTCTAAGACTTCTGATTGAATCGATTCTTCAGGGATCCCCCTGCAATACAATTATAATACCAGAATCACACGTCATTAAATACGTGCCTGTATTACATTGAGAAATATAGCTATCGTTCCTGACGGTACTTCATCCCATCTGCTTTTCAGGATTCTGATTTTTTCAGACATTCCATTACCCCTTTAAGCTTTTCTAGGTTTTCTTTAGATATTTTTGTGTCATGGTATGAAAGAATCGTGTTATAGAATTCATTCTCACTTTTTAAAACGAGCTCAGAATCTGTAGTGATATCTTCCGCACTAATAAATACTACATATGGATGAATATAGCAGTTTAAACCGTTTTCTTTCAGGATTGAGGATAGAAGATAAGTTTGAAATTTAGCCTGCTTGACTGGATTCTTAATACTGTTCTCATAGCACTTTCCACCAGAACTTTTCTTAGTCTGTGTCCAAGCTGAATCGTTCTCGTTTCCAGAAATACGACCTTTATAATTTTTGACTTCTCCTAAAAAAACTCCATATTTTGATATAACGAGTGTATCGATTTCTGCTCGTTTTCCGTTTTTTTCAAGAAGAATGTTATTATACATCGTGTATTCATTTGGAAGAGTGTTTAAAGTGTATGATACAAGCTCTTCCCCGTATAATCCTGTGGATAATGTTTTGTATTTTCTCCACAGAACATCACCAAGCCCTATGATGAGTATTCCGCTTACAGCAAAGACTGGAATAACATGTTCCATTGATTGTCGATAGCTTTGCATCGCATTAAACTGATCATGCCATTCAGAAGTTCCAAGACCAGCTGTAATCTGTGGTTCAAACACCATTTTAGCTACAGCATACAGGAACAGTCCTATTCCGACTGTGATTAAAAGCACGCCCCAGAATTTATAGCTTTTTGCCTGTTTTTTTCTTGATTCCAATGAGTATTTGTTTGTATTCATATTCTTATTCTCCTTTTATCATTCCCTATTGCTCGCCAAATCCCCAAATTTTGCTTTCTTAAAACATACCATTTCCAAAATCATTAAAGTTATTACAACTATTATTATTGTTATTCCATGAATTTCCTTGATTTAGATCGTATCCGCCCATTTCAAATGGTGTTACACTTTTTAATGATTCTCTAGTAAATTCTTCTGTAAATCGTTGTTGCGTATAAAATTCATCAAAACCCTGATTTCCATGTGCAGTTCTTTTATTTGGTCCAAATGTTTCTTTAATAGCCAAAACCCCACAAATCAACACAAATAAAGCCACTAAGCAAAACATTACAAACATAATACATTTCCTCCTCTATTCATTCTAATCCTTATCTTTCAATTTCCCAAATTTTGTCATAATCAGCATAGACTACACGTCGAGGTGTATATTTATAGTCTGACGCCACATTTAAGCTTTTATAAGTATTTTCCAATACTTTTCCAAATGGCTTCATTGTCGTAGATAGCCACTTTTTTTCGTTTTCACTTTCGTATTGAATACGGTTCATTCGTTTTTGATTGCTTCTATATTTGTATTGAAGCATCTTTTTAAAAATCTTGTCATCCAACTGCATAAATTCGATTACAACGTTATCAATTATACGTCTTGTGTTTTTAATTGGATGCTTAAATCCCCAGATTTCAGCTTTAAACGCTGGTTTAATATATTGTGGCTTTTTCTTAAACCAGAACATAACCATAACTATAATTGTACCTACAATATTTCCTAACCACAAGGCTGCTAATATACTAGCCAAACATAATGCAATTAACATATTCTTTTTCCTCCTTAATCAGACCATTGCTCATATTCTTCATATACGACTTTGCGAGGCGTATAAAAACCAGCCGGAAGATCATCCATACAATCACTCAATAATTTCATCCAGTCGCTCGACATTGTCAAGGCCGATTTCATTTCTTCCTGACTTCTTTCATCTTCATACTGTACACGGTTCAAACGCTTTTTGTAGCTTTTGTATTTGCGTTTTACAATTGCTTTAAAAAGCAGATCTTCAATCATCATAAACCCAACAACTACACCATCAACACCCATTTTAATTATTTTGATAGGATGTACCATAAACCACACATAACTTTTAAACAGCGACTCGATGTATATCATTTCGCCATTTAACACGAATAAAATAAACCTTGCAATCATTGCCAATGTGCAAACTATGTACGGTGTCGATAATAACATAACTACATATAATAAACGATTCATACTTTTTCCTCCTAGCTTAACGCTTTTTATTTCTTTCACTATACTTAACGGAGTACTGATTAAAAAGGTTGCACAAAAAACGAAAAAAACCTTGCTATATTCATCATAGCAAGGTTCGCGACTTAATAATACGCCAACAATCCATTACATAATTGCGTATATCTCTCATATTCTTTATATCTCAGAAAATATATAGGATCATCTTTAAAATCTTTACTATTTCTATCAATTTCAAGATTTGCAATCTGATTATCCTCAACCACGTTAAATTCACAAGCTTCTTTAAATTTGTTTACGTCATAGTAATCTGTATACAGAATTGGCTTTTTTTCTACCTTTTTAAAATATTCTGCTGTTTTATCAGCAATCTTTACATAGTAGCGAGAATCTCCATTGTCTGCATTTCCAATCGCTACCCAAACACAACCATCATCTTCATTATTGTCAACAGCATAAGCAACTATACCGTATATTCGACCTTTTGACCCACCTGTCTCGCTATCACCTACAAGCGCGTACATACTCATCAGTACATCTTGATTGCCATCATCATAAGGCGTATCATACATCATAAAATCTGTTGAGTGCATCAAACTATAATCGGTAATTTCATATGCAATCGGTGTTTTAGAACATGTCCACGTTCTTTTTCCATCTGTAACTTCATCAAGTGTACTTGATTGACCCTGTTGTACATGTTCATCATTTTTTGTAATCCAATGTTTAACACCCTGAAAACCTACTGTCAAAGAAATGACAGCTACTATAATAACGACAATAGCTTTGGGTGTGCCTAAAGTTGGAATCCATCTTGTGAAATGTTTATTTGTAATTTTGCCACCTTTTAAAGCATTATCCATTTTTATATTCTTTGATGTTGTTTCACTCTTATCTATGTTTGTATGTTTCTTTTTTTTGGTTCAATAGTAGAAGCTTTAACTTCAACAACAATCTGCGAAGCGAATTTCCTAGCATCCATTTGTGGAGCTTCTTTTGCAACTTCCTGTAATACCCATACAAGAGCCGGAATCGGCAATACAGAGTAGAAACTTTTGTTTTCTTTTCGAAGCTGGATGATTTGATTCTCAATCGATTCTTTTCCACGTTTCAGCCAAGACTTGATAGTGCTTGTCTTAGCATCCATGGCTTCAGACATTTCATCAATCGTCAATCCTTGGAAATAATACATAATCAAAGCTTCTTTCTGACTTTCAGGTAGCTTCTGCAAACAGTCGTTCAACCCTCTTTTTATTTCTTCTTTATTAGCGACAGCATCTGGATTGAATTCCATGTTTTCATTTTCGATTGTTTCCTCAAAAGAATCTCTAAACTCCTCATTGGTATTATCCTCGTACAAATCGTGTATATGTCTTTTGGATATATTCTTGTATTCCTTAGAATCAAAGAAATCCAAACAACGATTCTTTAAGCTTGTATAAAACCAAGGCGCAAAGGCGTCGTTATCCCTTAAAAGATCAATCTTTTTGAATGCATTTTGGAATGTATCTTGCGTGATTGTTTTTGCATTCTCCTTGAATCTTTCATCAGCTCCAAGGATGTAATAAGCCGATGCGTAGGCTTTTTTATTTAACTTTTCATAAATCTGAGCAATCGCAACTTCATCGTTTTGTCTTGCTCTTTGTACTAGACTCGGTTCGATATCTGGTAATTTTGGCATGTTAACCCTCCCCAATATTATATATTAGAAATTATAAGACTTTTTATCGAGCTTTGAAAGACGCACTTTTGCAACATTGGTAAACAAATGGTACTAACAAACTAGATGCTTTTGCTTTTGCGACGTTTTGTTTCAGCAAGAACAATACCAGCTAATGCTAATCCAGCAGTTGCGAGAGAAGCTTCTACATTTGTAGATACCCCTGTATTCACAGCGTTTGTCTTTTCTGTTGTTTGTACAGGATTTGTTTTAGCTTCATCTTTTTTTACAGGAGAAGTCTGCTTGCTTTGTTCGGCTAAGAATGCATTCAATTGACGAACAACTTCGTTGTAATCAGATTCGGCCTTCAACAATTCTTCTTTTGCATCTAAATACAAGTTGTATTTTTCAACATAGTTGTTTTTAGCTTCTTCTAAGGATTTTTGAGCTGCATTTCGTTCATCAACTGTAGTTCCAAGTTGAGATAAGAATGCACGAATTTTTTCATTTTCAACAGAAGTCAAGTCAGCTTTAGAGCCTTGATTCATTACATCATTCAACACAGTTCGAGCCTGTTCGAATGGCAATGCATCAGCTTTCTTTTCTGTTAAAGTTTCGTTCAACGCTTTGATTTGTTCTTTCAAAGAGTCGATCTTTGCATTTGTTGATTCTTTTACAGCTTTTAAAGTATCGATTTGAGCACCGATGATTTTAACATCAGCTTGGGCTTTTTTTACTGCTTCTGCATTTGTGTTGTAGTCATCTACAGCCTTTTGTGCTTTATCTGTTGCTTCCGATTTAGCTTCGAAATCAGCAGTGGCTTTTTCAAGTTCTTCGTGAGCTTTATTCGCTTTGCTTTGAGCTCCATCACGAACAGCTTCAGCTTTTGCAGCATCTTCATTTGCTTTTTCAAAAGCTTTTTTAGCTTCAGTTTTTACGTTATTAGCTGTTTTCAAGTTTTCTTTAGCAGTCTGTAATTCTTTGCGAGCCTTTGCTTTATTTGTATCCCAGTTCGCAATATCGTTGCTTAATGTGTCGATTCGAACTTGAATACTATTTACATTGGCTTTTGCGTCTGCAAGTTTCTTTTCAGCTTCAGCTTTTGCGTTTTCTTTAGCTTCTGCGCCTAATTTAGCCTCAGACAACGCTTGTTCAGCATTTGCTACATTCGCTTTTTTCTGGCTGACTGCGTTTTCTGCATTTTGAACAGCATTCTTAGCTTCTGTAACAGTATTATTCATCACTGTTGCATTTGCTTCTAAGGTTGCTTTTGCGTTGTTTACCTGAGTAAGTTTGTTTTGTAATCCAGTTAAAGCGTTCTTTTTAGCATTTAACAATGCTTCAGCATTTTTCAATGCAGTGTCATCTTATGTAGTAGCTCCACCTGCATTATTTACAGCGTCTTTCAACGCTTTATGCTGAGCATCCACCGATTTCAAATTGTTGTAATAGTTATCGAAAGATGTTTCAAACTCGTCCACAGACAGAATGACATCTTTTACAAATGAATTTGGTTCACAGAATTCCTGAGCATAGACACCATTTACCTTTTGCAATGCAAAGCCAGTGATTGTATTCGCCGGATGTACGATATTCAAATAGTGTCCCACTTCCGAGAATTTGTGATTTCCGGCATCGTACTGTTTCTTTTCGTAGTCGTACCAGCCTCTAAATGGACTTGCTCCTGTTCCTGCTTCTCCATATCCCCATGCAAGGTTTTCACAGGTTCCATATGCTGAGGAATGGGTTCCTTCCACCTGTGCATAGTTGGCGTTGACCTGAGCAATCGCCATCATGAACATACTTACGCTCAATTCAGGCAAGCCATCCTTTTTACGGATTTCATTGCATTCTCGTAAATAAGGAATAGACGCTTTCATATTTTCCAGACTTGTTGCATCTCCAGTCTGTCCCATATGTGTGTACCCTGCAACTTCGCCTTGATAGCTGTCGTCGACTTTGAACACGCTCAGAACATCTTCTGAACAGCCAAGAGATTCAAAGTATCCTTTACTTCCAGCTGTCAAGCGACTCAACTCTGTGGCATACTTGGATTCAAAGTCAGCAAGATTCTTCTTCGCCTGTTCCAAAGGGCTGGAAGTGCTGTTGTAGTCGTTCAAGGCTTTGTCGTAATCTGCTTGAGCTTTGTCAACTTCACTCTGAGCATTTGTAATTTGTGCATTTAAAGCTGAGATTTCATTGTTCTTGGCTTCAATTTCTTTTTGATTTGCATCGTAGTCAGCTTGAGCTTTATTTAACGATTCCTGTGCATTCGCCAAGTTTGTTTTTGCTGTTTCTAATTCTCCAACAGCTAATGCATAATTTGTTTGTGCAGTCTGTTGAGTGTTAACAGCTGTATCATAAGCTGTTTGAGCCTGTGCCATTGCTTCCTGCAACGCTGTTACATTATTTTGAGCTGTTGCCAAGTCAGCTTGAGCAGTTTCTAATTCTGCCTTTGCATTCTCAATACCGTTTTCATCTTCAAACTGATCAATAGCAGCTTGTTTTTCGGCAACGATATTTGTTTTTGCAGTAACGTCAGCTACTGCATTATTATATGCAATTAAAGCTTCTTCAACAGCCACCTTTTTCGCTTCTGCATCCGCAATTGCATTCGTCAATTCAGTGTTAGCAACATCTGCTTTTTCCTGTGCTGAAGTCAAAGTTTCATTTGCTGTTGCTTGTTCGGATTTTGCAGTTTCCAACGCTGTTGTTAAATCTGCAATGTCTCCTAAAGAAGCAAGTTTGTTTTGAAGGTCTGCCAGTTCAGTCTTCTTTGCATCCAAATCTTTTTGGACCTGTTCTAAATTAGCAGAAGCCTGTTCGTTCAATGTTGTTTGTTCTTCCAATTCTTTTTTAGAATCGTTGATTTGTGTTTCTAACGATTCGATTTCATTAAGAATAGGTTGCAGTTCATTCATAATTGCATCATAAGTTACTTGGTAATTTTGCTTTACAGATGTATCACGAGCATCATAAGCAGCCTGTACAATTTCAACCTGTTTAGAAGCTACATTGGAAGCTCCTTTTGCTGAATCAACAGCAATCTTTTTGTCTTCCATAGTTTTCTGAGAATCATGTAGTTTAGATTCTAATTCATCCGATTTTGTCATTGCTTGTTTAACATAATCAACATGACTCGTTGTTGCACTAATGTTCATCATAGTTGAACTTACACCTTGTAAAGCAGTCATTCCTGCAATTACACTCATCAATACTTTTTCGTTTGTTTGTTTCATAGTTTTTTCCTCGACTTTCCTAATCTAAATTATATTGATTTAATTCTGTTGCATTTGAACTTGGAATATAATCCAAATCCTGTTTTACACTTCTTGCGATAACTACATAAATTGGATATTCAAAATACTGATCTGAATATTCACCGCAACGTTTACAACGAAATGGAATCTCATAACGTTCAAGATGTTCACTTATGTATCCAGATACGATAATTCGATCTTTTTGATGTATAGAATTATTCATTATTTCTGCAATTCTATTAAAGCCATGCACATAAATTAAATTCAAACGTCCAGTTCCTGATTTAACCTTTTCTATAATCAAATCTTTTAAAATCTCTTGTGCTACTTTAGGACGATTATTAGCTACTGAGAACCATGTATGATTTAAATTTGACTTAATGGGATTTGGAATAACTCCACTTATAGAAACGGAATTTATTCCTACTGAATCTGGAGATAAGGATCCAGGTGAAACCTCAAAATCATCTAGGATAATATCTGTGCGTTTTGCACGTCGACGACGCATACTCTCTTCACCACAATGCGGACACTTCATAGCTTGCATTCTTACGTATTCAAAACAAGCAAGTCGTCCTGTTGCCATTAAATAATCACCAACACCAATGGAATCTTGTGCTTTTGCGATTAATTCTTTATCAACAATCACACATTTAATTCGTTCAAATTTATGGATATCATATCGATCAATATCCAAAACAATTTCTAAACCTTCTTTGTAAAATTCATCCTTACAAATTTTGGGTTCTTCAGCTACAATACCTGCAATTCTACATTTATTTATACTCATAATAATTTCCTCCTTTTCGTATAAAATAAAATTTAAAATCAAATAAATAGCATAGAAGTTATCAAAAATAGCATAGAAGTTATCAATAGAAGCCATATATGAAAACTTTTTATATAGGCTTATTTCGTTTTAGTTATACAACTATTTTCTTCTATACAATTTCATCTAGAAGTTTCATTCTCATCACCTAAACAGCACTTACTCCGATAGACTATGTTTCTATTAAATATTTCAATAATAATTTCTTTAGCTTAATCATATAAACCACCTTTCTTTTTGAATATTTCTACTCTCTTTTTCTCCTTTCACTACTACTAACGAAATAAAAAATAAAAAAGTTGCATAAATAATTAATTATTTTTATAAAAAATTAAAAAAGAATTCTTATTCATTAATAAATAGATAAGAATTCCTATTTTAAATATTAGTGAACCTATTCAAAAGTTGCACAATTCTTTAAATTTTATACAAAATTAATTTATTTAAAGTATTTTGTGAAGATTACTATGCATTCATGGTATATATACAATAAATGTAATTAAACAAAAACTCACACTAAAAGTGAACTAAAAAAGATTGTACAAGTAACGTACAATCTTTTTATTTCTCTAATTTCATGATCATTCTTACAATTCCATACATGGCTGCATATAAAACGGCAGCAACAGGCCAAATCACATAGGTTACATCCCATTGTTTTGTCCATAAGCTCCAACCAAGATAAATAGCCGTCACAAGACACCAATATGCACCTGTGAATGTTTCCGTTTTCTTCTTTGCGAGCTTTTCTTTTTTTGTGAAGTCACCTTCTTGAAGCAATGTATCATAACTGCTTTTAATTGTGCATATGCGAATTAAAATATTCACACCAACGGAAACCAAAATTAGTAATACAGCTAAACATAATGTACACGCATAATCAGATGCTTCCATGCAACCTGCAATAATCAACGGAATTACAGATAAAATACATAGAACAACACCACAAGCTAACAAAAAGGAGTAATGTTCTTGATAGCTTTGATTCTTTTCTTTGACAAGTCCTGTTACACCATATTCTGTTTCAAAGGGTTCTTGTTCCAAATATTGTAAAGAACTCAATTTAATTCCTGTTTTAACAAATATAAACACTGCAAGTGCAACCATTCCTAATAAAATCGTACACGCGACTGCAATGGCTAAATCATTATTGAATGTTGAAACTAGGAACAAAGGAATTGGACTTAAGATACATAATGTTGTCGCATTCGCAAGCATAGGTGCTGCTTTTTTCTTTTCATTCATATATGCATTTGCTTCTTCCATTGTGACACGATGTAATTCACAATCTATATCACATGATGTATCTATTTTTTCTTTCTCGATTTCATCTTTTAATAAGTAATCTGTGCTCACTCCAAATAAGTCAGCCAGCTGAATGATCTTTTTTAAATCCGGAATAGCACCAGCACTTTCCCATTTTGAAACCGACTGTCTAGATACGCCTAGTTTTTGTGCCAAATCTTCTTGTGTCCATCCATTCTTTTTTCTTTCTTCAATTATTTTATCGGCTAGAATCATATTTCTTCCTCCTTAGCCAAAGTTTACTAAAATGAATATATAAAACTAGATAGGGATAAATCAACCTTTAAAAGTCATAGGGATTTT
>URHY01000042.1 GCA_900547815.1 uncultured Solobacterium sp. | reverse complement strand
CATTTAATTTGATTAGATTATTCATTTTCATACTCAATTAATTAGACAATCAACAAGAAGCATTGGTGAATTGAGTTACTAATGCTTCTTTTTTAAACTTTACAAATTTTGCAAAGTTAAGGACATAATGAGCACCATCCTTTGTACAAGGATATATTACCAACTATGTTGACAATAATGATTTCTATTTAATGTATGGAGGTTGTTAGATGGATGCTCACATAATATAATCGTAAATGAATTGTCTGGGAAATTACTTACTAAAAGAAAGGGAACCTATTATGTATTATGATTAAGAGAAAATAAAAAATGAATAATCAAACTTGCGATGGATGCATTAATTGACTTAGAAGAAGAAAAAGGAAAACTAGAAAAAGAAATCGCACGCCTAGAAAACGAAATCAAACGTTGTTCAGGCATGTTGAAAAATCCTGGCTTTGTCAATAAAGCACCAGAAGCTAAAGTCAATGCAGAAAAAGAAAAACTAGCATCTTACACAGAAAAGCTAGAAATGACGAAAACACAATTAGATAACATCCTTAAGAAATTAGGATAGGAAACGCAAACGCCCAGAGTTACTCTAGACGTTTTTTTATATAAGTAAAGGATAGAAACTAGACAATGTCCCATGTATTGTAAAAATGTCCCAACTATGTTAAAATAGAATCAACGATAACAAGAGAGATGGAAGGTATCAAAATGAAAAAGGCAAATATTATAAATTTAATAAAATATCATGCAGAAAAAAATGATTCTGCCTTTAGAAACGAGGCTTATCAAATAGCGAATGAATTTGATAAAAGTGGGGATTATCAACTAGCTGAATATATTATGGCACTTTTATCAAATGCGAATACTTTTGTTCCACAGATGGAAGAGGATGATTTGGCTTTTGTGAAGAAACTAGAAGTTAATGGAGACCCGTTACCACTACCAGATTGTATCAAAGATGATATAGTGGGAATAGTAAATGCTGCTGGACATGGAATCGGCGTTAATAAGTTCTTGTTTCAAGGTGCACCAGGAACGGGGAAAACAGAATCTGTAAAACAGATAGCTCGTATTCTTGATAGAGAATTGTATATGGTGGATTTTGCGTTTTTGATTGACAGCAAGCTTGGTCAAACCGCAAAAAATATAGCACAATTATTTGATGAAATAAATGGATTGTTTTCACCTGAAAAAGTTGTTGTTTTATTTGATGAAATAGATGCTCTTGCATTAGATAGGACGGATTCTAATGATTTAAGAGAAATGGGTCGTGCAACCACTTCTGTGTTAAAGGGATTGGATAATCTAAATGACGAGGTACTGTTAATTGCGACAACAAATCTATTTAATCATTTTGATAAGGCTTTAGTTAGAAGATTTGATTCAGTCATTGATTTTAATAGATATTCACATGAAGATTTAGTTGATATTTCTGAAATCATATTAAAACATTATTTGTCTAAGTTTAAAAATGTTGGAAGTAATATGAGATTGTTCAGAAAAATAATTTCTTCTGTAGATCCTATACCTTATCCTGGAGATTTGAAAAACATTATAAGAACTTCTTTGGCATTTAGTAACCCGAATGATGAATTTGATTATTTAAGAAGAGTGTATAGGAGTTTTTATAAAGAGGATATAAAGGATCTAAAGCATTTACAAAGTCAAGGATTCACTGTTAGGGAGATTGAAATACTTACAGGTATATCAAAAAGCCAAGTACAAAGAGAATTAAAGGAGTAATTGTATATGAATGAAATTTTACAATTAAAAGGCACTTTTGAACATGGAAAAAATAGTCCTATGGGACCCACCAATTTGCCTAAGAATAAATCTGTAACAGTTGAACACTTGATGAATTTGAAGAATGATTTAATGAATGTTCAAAAGTTTTGGCAAAATGAAAAATTACAAATAAATCCACTAGTGAGTGTGTATTATAACACAGTGGTTGCTAAATCGAATCGAATCAAAGGCATATTAGAAAGTTCTTCAAAGAAAAACAATGATACGATTGTAGGAGCTAAGTTCACAGATGAGAACAAACCAAAACATATTATTACTCATTGTTTAGAAAGTTATAAATTAGAGGCTGCTATAGAAAATCTCGCAAATGTAATATCTGCTGTTCAAAATTATTTTGGTAATGTTATTAGTCATGACACTATAAATGATATTAATTCGAAAAAGTATAAAAAATTGTTCGAAGATAAAACAAAAATCAAAGTATCAAGAACAAGATTTGTTAATACGATAGTAGATGCTTTTTATGTTGAAAAATTTGGCGTAGATCAAGATGTAAGTGATATGGATGAAACGGCAATCGTTACGATTTATGAAACGGGAACCAAAACTTCGGACATCATGAAACAATTAGATATTAATTTTTTAGATGTAAGGAATATTGATGGGACAACACTTTTACTTAGACCTGATCAATATAGGGTATTAATATCTAAAGCTCCATATTTAATCTCAATGGCAGTTACAGACATTTCTAAGCTTGAAAAAGATTCTTTTTATGATTGTGAAGACATTGTTACTTCAATACCACACCCTGGAAATGAGCCGACAATTGGAGTTATTGACACAATGTTTGATGAGACGGTCTATTTTTCTGAATGGGTTGAATTTAAAAATATGGTTGATGGCATTGATTTAGATAGTTCAGATTATGATCATGGTACAATGGTAAGTTCAATTATTGTTGATGGACCAAACATCAATAAAGAACTGGATGATGGATGTGGAAGATTTAAGGTTAGACATTTTGGCGTTGCCAAAAGTGGTAGCTTTAGTTCATTTGCAGTAATGAGAGCCATAAAGGAAATTGTAGAATCGAATAGAGATATAAAAGTCTGGAATTTATCTTTAGGTTCTGCATTAGAAATTAATTCAAACTTCATTTCTCCGGAAGCGGCAATTCTAGATAAAATCCAATATGAGAATGATGTGATATTTGTTGTTGCAGGTACAAATAAAACATCACGATTTAACGCAAAAAAGATTGGAGCCCCTGCAGATTCTATTAATTCATTAGTTGTTAATTCGGTTGATTTTAATGGTGAGCCAGCCGATTATACTAGAGAAGGTTTGGTATTATCTTTTTTCAATAAACCAGATGTAAGTTATTATGGTGGTACTGCTGACAAGAGAATAAGAGTTTGTACGCCATTAGGTGAAAAGTTTGTATGTGGGACATCTTTTGCCGCTCCTTGGATTGCGAGAAAATTATCTTATCTGATCGATGTTTTAGGCCTAACAAGAGAATTGGCGAAGGCTTTGATTATTGACTCAGCAGCAGGATGGAGAAACGAAAAATATAGCCCGCAAAAGATAGGTTATGGTGTAGTTCCAAAACGTATTGAACACATAATCAAAACACCGGATGATGAAATTAAGTTTATGATTAACGGTATCACACTAGATTCTGATACATTTGTATCTAATATTCCTGTTCCTGAAGATAAAGAAAAATTCCCGTTTGTGGCTAAAGCTACTCTATGCTATTTTCCAAAATGTTCAAGAAACCAAGGCGTAGACTATACGAATACTGAATTAGATATTCATTTCGGTACGTTGAAAAAGAAAAAGAATGGGAAAATAGGAATCAACTCCATTAATAAGAATAAACAATCTGAAGATGAAAGGATCATTCTTTATGAAGGGCAAGCTCGAAAAGAGTATAGAAAATGGGATAACGTTAAATTATTACGTGATGAATTGTTGACACCTACAGGAAAGAAAAGACAACCAAAACCAAATAATTCAAATGGATTATGGGGCTTGAGTGTCAGAACTAAAGAACGATTAAATGAAAAAGATGGTTATAACATGAGTTTTGGTGTAATTGTAACTCTAAAGGAAATCAATGGAGTAAATCGCATTAAAGATTTTATTCAGCTATGTCAATTTAACGGTTGGATAGTCAATAAATTGGATGTAGAAAATCAGATTAACATCTATCACATAGCTGAAGAAGAGGTCATTTTTGATTGATAAGGGCATAAAGCGAAATACAATTTTAATTAATTTGGATTGGCTTATTTACCAGAAATGATTGTAATAAGATAATTGAATTATTTTGTATGTTGAGAATGTTTGTTAGTGCTAAAGTATTATCGCTAATAGAATAGTGTTTCGCTATGTCTTTGTTAATAATATAAAATTTGAAAGGAGAATTAATGGAAAAATCAGAAGGAATTCATTTTTATGTGAATGTAGAAAATTTTAATGATGTTGTATTGAATGAGGAACAACATACGGGAAAGGTGAATCATTCTATACATGCACTTGAACTTTCTTTACGAGTATCGAATATTATGGAAAAACAAATTTTCCAAAAAGTTTTGTGGTCGAAAAGATTACTGGCTCTAGATTACACATGTATGTTGTAGAAGATATCGCAAAGGCTTACAGTATTGTTCAAGAAGTGGTTAAATATGCGGGACAACTTGCACGTTATTTAAATGTTGAAATATCAAAATATAAAACTCTTATGAATTTTAGAATTCAAACTGGAGCATGTTTTGGTCAATTTTACAATTTTGTGTTTAAAAGAGAAAATGCAGATGAAGAAACAACGATTGGTTATGCAGCAAACTATGCTGCCAAACTTCAAGGTTTGTCTAAAAAAGGAAGTTTGGCAATTTCATCGAAATTATATGATGCGTTAGATAAAGAAACTAAGAAACTTTATACGAAAATTGTATCTTCAAAGATCAAGAAATACGGAGAAGATTGTTATTATGAAACTCGAATTGGTAAACTGCAAAGTAATTTAGATAATGAAAATTATTTAAAAGCCAGTCAAGATTATGCAAATAAAGTAAACCTTACAAATATGGAATTTAGACAAGCTACTAAACCTGTTAGTTTTGATAAGTTATCAAAAACAGAATGTAAAGAACTTCAAGGAATCCCTTTGTTCGCTGATGTGAGGGGATTCACGTCCAAGTTTGACAGCGATGATGCAAATCTTGATGAAATGGCTATTGCTACGCAGAATATATTAACAACAATGTACAATAAAGTGGAACAAAATCATGGTATACATGTTCAATTTCAAGGTGATAGAGAAGTTGCATTGTTCCACAATTATCCTGGCCATGAATGTTATTTTGATGCTGTTAAAGCAGGCCTACAATTGATTGATGCTGTTAAACCATATGGTGTAAGTATTGGAGTAGGACAATCATTTGGTAAAATGTTTGCAACAAGAATAGGAGCACGTAATGAAAAAGATTACTTATTGATTGGTTCAGTTGTAGTGGAAGCGGACAGAAATGAAGATGAAAATGCAAAGCCGAATCAATTGGTGATTTCTAGAGAAATTTATGAATATCTGAAAAATCATGAAGCTTCGTGGGCAGAAATATTCAAAAAGCAAGATGATTATTACTACACTACTGTTGGATATAACTTCATGAAAAACAAGATTACTCAAAAAGACTTGGAAACGAGCACAAAAAGACAAAATTATAATGGAGCATGGATGAAATAACATGGCCCTGCTGTATGATGATAATTACTATAAAAATGTTGAAAAGGATATCAAAGAATTGCGTAAAGAGTATCCGTTCACAAAAATTGTTGCATATCCTTATGCAAAGCCTACAAAGATCGAATTAAAAGTTATTGCGGTTAATAATCGTATAATAAGAGAATGTAATGCACAGGCTGATGACTTCAAGGGTGAATTTTCAAAAGAGATAAAAGTTGTAATTCCTTTTGACTACAAAAATCGAGGTTGCGATATATATGGCGGTAGTTGGTTTGATATAGACAAAATTCCTTTTGAAGATCGTCATTTTTATGAAACTCCTGACTGTGATTATCAATTTTGTCTTGGTGTTCCGCAATCTTTTAAATCTTTAAGAAATGTAGTGCTTGAAAATGTTAAGACTGCAGAACAAATGTTGTTTGCTTATGAAAGCTATCAACAAGGAATGACAAACAAGGTTAAGTTAATCTCTTATTCTCACGGGAAGAAAGGAATGGATGAATATGAACGGAATAAAAAAAGATATAGAGCTAAATAAATTGATCGAAGAACATTTTGAAAAACAACTTCAACAGACTAATTATTGGCTATCTTTTGCAGAAGCTAAAAATGCGGCTATAATTGTATTTAATGTAACGTTAATAGGCCTTCTGTTTGATTCGTTGAATGAGAATCATATTATGTTTTTAATATCATCCATTCTATTTGTAGTTTCGTGTCTGATTAGTTTGTATTCTTTTTTACCAAATATGAATAGCAAGGCTAAGAATACAATTGATGAAGAAAATTGCGAACGTAATTTAATCTTTTATGGGGATATAGCTAAAATCGGCAAGACAGAGGAATATATAAAACTAACAATTAAAGAATATTTTCCGGAAATCGAAGATATAGCTTTATCTAAGCTTGCCAAGGATGCTGCTTCAGAAGTGCATATAAACAGTCAAATTACTGTAAATAAAATGAATTTGTTCAAAAGAGCTGCTAAATTCAATGGTTTCGGATTAATTATTATGGCTCTACCTTATACTTGGATGATAGCTTGTTTGTTAAATAAATTTCTTGTATTTTTATTCAAATTCATTACGTGTGTTCAAAGATGTTTTTAAAGTACAAAAATGTATAGAAAGTTTCTAATTATTTGAATTTGCAATTTATAATAAATTTGTTTAAGTAATTAGTTGTTTCAGAGGTTGAAGTTTACCATAATATGAATAAAAATCGGCTTTGGGGAGGCTTGATGCGTATATACATGTAATGCCTCTAAATATTTAGACTTTTGACTTTGAACATGGAAATACAAAGAAGATGAGATAGGTTGGCAAGAAAGGCTTCAGTGAAAGTTTTATCGATATCGTTATCTCTTTACTTAGAAAAATTAATGATGTTGTGAAACAACCTTGTTAAAAAATATTGATTATTTATTTGTATACTGTATAATGAATAACAGAAATGGTTGCTTACGAGGCGACTAGTGAAAACCTTCTTTCTATCAATTAGATTGGAGGTTTTTGTTTTATATATAGTGAGCATAGTGTTTAAATATTTCTGCATAAAGATTAAATCCATTGGTGCATGATCAAATAATTATGTTAGAAAGAGGTTTTGAGGAACGTAAAATTATGAATGTTGTAAATGGTAATAATGAAGCATTTGATATAAACATACCTTTCGTAAGGGATGCGATTTTGTATTATACGATACAACAATATTTTAATAACAACGATAAAAAGACTTGTGAGTTTATTCATCAGATTGAAGAAACTCATTGTTTTAGTTTTCGAAATGGATTGAAAATGAATATTCCTTTATTATCTAAATTACTTAATACTACAGATAAAGAATTTTACGCTCGTTATGGAATGGTAAAGAAAAGCTTCGCTAATTTAACTAATGATGTGATATTAGTAAAACAAGGGAATCAAGCTTATTCTAAACTGTTAGCTATAACGAAAGAAGCTCCACCTTATTTGTTTTTAAAAGGAAATGTTCACTTGCTAGAAGAAAAATCTGTTTGTGTTGTAGGTAGTAGAAATGCTAGTGAAGAATCCATGAAAAAAACAGAGCGTATCGTTAAATCTCTTGTTAAAAGAAATATCGTCGTAAATGCTGGACTTGCAAGAGGTATTGATACTGCGACTCATATTGCTGCATTAGTTAATGGTGGAAGAACAATAGCTGTCATTGGTACACCAATCAACCAGTATTATCCTAAAGAGAATAAGGATTTGCAAATTCAAATTGAAAAGAATGGGTTGGTAGTATCTCAATTTCCACCATGTAATGCTATTAATAGATGGAATTTTCCAACACGTAATGGAGTTATGAGTGGCATTTCATTAGCAACTATCATTATGGAAGCAAAAGAATCGAGTGGTGCATTGAAACAAGCCGATTATGCGTTAAAACAGGGTAGAGATGTTTTAATTCCACAATCTGCTATTGATAATCCTTTAATTCAATGGCCAAAAAAATATGTTAGTAAAGGTGCTCGTGCATTCAAAACATTAAAAGAGGTTCTACAGATTTTAAACAGAAATGAATTGCTTTTAAACATGACTGATAATGATGCGAAAGTAAGTGTTGTTGAAATAGATTGATTTAAGTGATGAATTTTTTAATTAAGTTCAAAATATTTTCTAAAATAGATTTTTGACGTAGATGAAATTATATATAATAATTTTGAAAGGGATCATGAATAGAAAAATGAAGGGTATAAAAGTTAAAGATTTAAAAATTGAGTGTGAATATTTTGATTGTGAAATACCTCAAGAGTATTTAGAAAAAGAACCAGGAGGACCTATTACTGATGAAGATATAAAAGAATTTTTTTCTGAAGCAACAGAATCTGAAATTGAGTCCGCTTTATGTGATCTACCAAAATGTTTGGATAGGGTCAAAAAAGTACTTGGATCATAGATGGTATTTGCATATTGTAGAGTTAATCGCTTTTAAAAATGCATTCATATTAATAAACAGTTTGGGGGTGAGACTATGCATTGGGCGCCAATTTGGTATCCTTATATTGACAGGGAAAAGCCAACAATTAAAAAAAGTATTAAAACCGGATACTCCACAAGAAATCAGAGATGCTTTTGAGAAACATCAAGAAGAATTGAAGAAACCTGTTCATGGTTTTGTTGATAAATAGCATTTATAATAAAATGTCTAAGAAATTGAAAGGTAGTATATCTCATGCTTGAAAAAAAGGAATTAACATTTGTGCTATTCATTCTTCATGTTCTTGGCCAACATTGGAATATGACAACGCCTGAAGTGTACGAAATCTTGAATACGACAGGTATATTGGATGATTACATTATTAAATGCTATGATGTTTTGCATACGCTAGGAAAAGAATATTTAGTTGAAGACATTACGGAGTTTGTTAGAGAAAAGGGAATAGACGTGTAAAATGGGCTTTTTGTATAAGAACTCATTTTTAACTGTTTAATCGAAATTATATCCACCACGGTGATTATAATAAACACTGGTCTTTTCTAATATTTCATATGGATTATCAATGATTTTGAAAACCTCATTAGGATAGAAGTAGCAACAATAAGAATGATCCATGTCTAAAAGAAGTCCATTTTTATCTTTACCAATAGCTTTGTATTCTTCTCCAAATGTGATTTTACAAATTAAATGATCATATTGATGTGTAATACATTGAACAGTAGCCTCATAATTGTTTAGAAGATTACCTTCATCACGTATAATTTCAAAATCTTCTAAATGATTAAAATCGGTAATCGTACCATCATTACCTCTTACATGTAGGCTAGTACGTTCACCTTCCCAATATTCGATAAAGTAGGCTTTATACAATTTACCTTTTGTAAATTTATGATTTGATTTTGCGATGTATCTCATAATTGCTGGTTTATTAAAGTTTATATTGTTCATATCTTTAAATGCATTATAAGATTGTACATTTATACAAATCGAATCTATAATTTCTCTTCAATTTAATTCTCACTAAATGTGATATAATCGCTATCAGAAGTTCTTTTAATCTCTTTTAAATCAACGGGTCTGCGAATAAGGGCTTCAAGATCTTAAAGATATGTTTTGTGCATATCTTTTTTATTGACTTAATTGTTAAGTTGGTATATAGTTAAGTAACTTAAATAAATTGGAGGTTCTTATGGAAGTTCAAGATGAAGTACTCGATTTGATGTTTGATCTCACGTATAAAGTCACGAACTATGTTCGAAATAACCGTCATTGTAAAGATGGTCCTAGAATAAAGGATGTGATGTTGTTTAAAACGATTTATAAAGCAGAAAATCATCAGATCACAATGAGTGAACTGGCAAATATATTGGGTGTATCTGCTGCAGCTGTATCACAGATGATTGCTGGATTTGAAAAGAAGAATCTGCTTCAAAGGGTGCATTCGAATACGGATCGTAGAACGGTCTATATTCAAATTGTTCCTGAAGCCATTGAAATGTTTCAAAAAAGAATGGATACACATGTAGAAAATGTATATCATTTTTTGGATTATTTAGGATCTGAAGACTGTGCTCATTTAAGAGATATATTGATCAAGACAACTCGTTATATGGAGGAAAATAAATGACAAAGATATTGAAATATTTAAAACCATATTGGCTATCCATTGTACTTGCGTTTGGTTTGTTGTTTGGACAAGCAACTTGTGAACTAACAATGCCGGATTATATGCAAAATATTGTCAATACAGGAATTCAGAATGCGGGTATTGAAAGTGGTGTTTATCAACAAATTCGTGAAAAGACTTTAAATTCCTATTTAATATTCGCAAATGATTCTGAAAAGGATTTGATTACATCTTCATATAAGTTGGTTACACCTAGTAAGGCAACTAAGGAAGAAAAAACTCAAATTCCAGCTTTGAAAACCGAGAATGTATATGTATTAAAAGATATTGGTGAAGAAAAGGAAAGTAAGCTGAACAATACTTTGACCTTACTTCAAATGACAATGGTTGAAGTAAGTAAAGATGCTAAAGAACAAAATATACAAATTCCACAACTTCTTATGATGAATGGTGTAGATACATATAGAAAAGATGCAAAATCCGAGATTTCTAAACTGGGAGATTCGACCGTATCGAGTATGAGTTCTCAATTCCTTAAAAAAGAATATACAGATCTAGGTATGAATATGGAAAAGATGCAACAAGACTATATTATCTTTTCTGGACTCAAGATGTTAGGCTATGCCTTAGGCAGTGCTGTATGTGCAATTTTAGTTGGTTTTTTAGCTTCAAGAATTGCCGCAGGCTTTTCTAAAGATTTGCGTGAAGAAGTGTTTGAAAAAGTCACTCATTTTTCAAATGAAAACTTGAATACATTTAGTACATCGAGTTTAATTACACGTACTACAAATGATATTCAACAACTTCAAATGACAATTGTGATGTTTTTAAGAATTGTAATGTATGCACCAATTATTGGTGTAGGAGCCATCTTACACGTCATTGAATCGGGTGCGAATATGACTTGGATTCTAGCTTTATGTGTCGTTGTGATTTTAAGTGTGGTTTTATTGATTTTTATGATTGTGATGCCAAAATTTAAGATCATGCAGAAAATGATCGATAAAATGAATAGTGTAGTTCGTGAATTGTTAGATGGAATGTTAGTCATTCGTGCTTTTAATAATGAGAAGCTTGAAGAAAAAAAGTTTGATCAAGCCAATGCAGACATCACTTCCATTTCATTATTCACAACACGAGCTATGGCTATTATGATGCCAATCATGATGTTTTTAATGAATGGTACAACCCTAATGATTTTATGGTTTGGATCGAAACAAGTTGATTCAGGAATGATTCAAGTTGGTAGTATCATGGCCTTTATGCAGTATGCGATGCAAGTCATCATGGCCTTTTTAATGATCACAATGGTTACAATTATGCTTCCTCGTGCTAATGTGAGTGCTTTGCGTATTTATGAAGTTTTAAGTAGTGAAATTACTATAAAAGATCAATCAAATCCTTTGGATTTTTCATCTTCTATGCATGGCATTGTATCCTTTAAAAATGTATCGTTTAAATATCCTGGAGCCGATGAAGAAGTATTGAAAGATATTAGCTTTGAAACGAAGCCAGGTGAAACAACAGCTTTTATTGGAAGTACTGGATCTGGTAAATCAACATTGATTAATTTAGTCCCACGTTTCTATGATGTAACAAGTGGTTCGATCTTAGTGGATGGTGTCGATATTCGTGATGTGAAACAATCGGATCTAAGAAGTCGTATTGGTTATGTTCCACAAAAAGGAATGTTATTATCGGGAGATATTGAATCGAATTTATTATATTCAAAGAAAGATGCAAGCAAGGATGATATTTCTAATGCATTATCTATTTCTCAATCAACGGAATTTGTATCTAAAAAACCAGAAGGAATCCATTCAGAAATTAATCAGGGTGGTACCAATGTTTCGGGTGGACAAAGACAAAGACTTTCGATTGCACGTGCCATTGTAAGAAAGCCAGAAATCTATATTTTTGATGATAGCTTTAGCGCTTTAGATTTTAAAACGGATGCCAAACTTCGTGAGGCTTTGGCCGCTTCTTGTAAAGAAACAAAGAGTACGGTATTACTTGTTGCTCAGCGTATTTCGAGTATTTTACATGCCGATCAAATCATTGTACTGGATGAAGGTAAAATGGTTGGAAAAGGAACGCATTCTGAATTGATGAAATCTTGTGAGGTATATCAACAGATTGCGTCTAGCCAATTGACAAAGGAGGAACTTGCCAATGTCTAATCAGAAACAAAATAATCGTCCAAGAGGTCCTATGGGCCATGGTATGCGTGGCGGTGGTGAAAAGGCAAAAGACTTCAAGGGAACAATGAAGAAGCTTTTAAACTATATAAAACCATTTAAATTCTCATTTATAATTGGTATTCTTTGTGCTGTTGTATCCGTTTGTATCATGGTGATTGGGCCAAAGATTCAAGGAAATATTATTACTGAAATTGCACAAGGCTTTATGAATAAAGTACAAGGTAAGGGTGGCATTGATTTTGATGCGATCCAAAAAACATGTGCTTTATTATTAGCTATCTATGCCATGAGTACAGCCTTCTCATATTTACAAGGCTGGTTGATGAGTGGTGTTTCCAATAAGATGGGGTATCAACTTCGTAAGGAAATGAATCAAAAGATTGATCGATTGCCACTTTCCTATTTTGATAAAAATAGTCATGGAGATATTCTTTCAAGATTTACCAACGATGTAGATACATTGGTTCAATCTTTAAACCAATCTTTATCGACAATGGTATCTAGCTTTGTACAAATTATTGGTTTTTTAGTAATGATGCTTAGTATTTCATGGAAGATGACACTATTAGCTTTGGTGGTTATTCCTTTAAGTCTAGTTTTAGTTATGGTTGTTGTAAAGAAATCTCAGCGTTATTTTAAAGCTCAACAAAAATCATTAGGGTTAGTCAATGGTCATATTGAAGAGATGTATTCAGCCCATACGATTGTGAAAGCTTTTAATGGTGAAGAAGATTCTTTGCGTACTTTTAAAGAATATAATGATCAATTGTATACGAGTGCTTGGAAAAGTCAATTTTTATCTGGGTTGATGATGCCTTTGACAAATTTAATTGGTAACTTAGGCTATGTGGGCGTATGTATATTAGGTGGATATTTAACGATTCATGGAGAAATTGCCGTGGGGGATATTCAATCTTTTATTACCTATACAAGAAACTTTACTCAACCTATTTCGCAAATCTCGCAATCGATGAATATGCTTCAAAGTACAGCGGCGGCTGCAGAGCGTGTATTTGAATTCTTGGCAAGCGAAGAGGAGATTCAAGATGCGAAAAATCCAGTTGTATTAAACGATGTACAAGGACAAGTTACTTTTGAAAATGTATGTTTTGGATATGATCCAAATAAGATTATCATCAATGATTTTTCAATGTATATCAAGCCTGGACAAACTACGGCTATTGTAGGTCCTACAGGAGCTGGAAAAACAACGATTGTCAAATTGTTGATGCGTTTCTATGAATTAAATTCAGGAAGTATTTATATTGATGGACACAATATTACAGAGTATACAAGAAGTAGCTTGCGTAATATGGTGGGTATGGTCTTACAGGATGCTTGGCTATTTGAGGGTAGTATTCTAGAAAATTTACGTTTTGGTAAGCCGGATGCAACGGATGAACAAGTGGTTGCTGCCGCAAAAGCAGCTCATGTCGATCACTTTATTCATACTTTAGATCATGGGTATGATACAGTATTAAATGAGTCTTCAAGCAATATTAGTCAAGGACAAAGACAATTATTAACGATTGCTCGTGCTTTCTTGGCAGATCCAAAAATCTTGATTTTAGATGAAGCTACAAGCAGTGTTGATACACGTACGGAAGTCTTGATTCAAAAGGGTATGGATGAACTGATGAAGGGGCGTACGAGTTTTGTGATTGCGCACCGTCTATCTACGATTCGTGATGCGGATAATATTATTGTGATGGATCATGGAGATATTGTAGAAGTAGGAAGTCACAATGAATTGATGAAGCGTAATGGCTTCTATACGAAGTTATACAATGCGCAATTTGAAGAGGCTTAAGTATGCGAAAAATCGTAGTTGACTTGAATTTAATAAAAGATAATGAATTTCAGTTAATGTATGATTTATTTGGGTTGGATGTAGAAAATAAGTCGTATGAGGATTTTGAAAGAAGAATGCTTCAAATCCAAATTGAAACGATTGTCGAAGTAAAGAATAGGAAACAAAATCTTTCTGCTTGTTCGAAATGGATCTTTATTTTAGAGGATATTCAACAAAAAAGTGATAGTATTTATTGTATGTGGGGTGTGTAGCACCCCACATTTTGTGCTAAATCGCTTTCTTTTTGATTTGGATTCATATATAATAAAAATATGTTAAGGAGTGTGAAATTATGAAAGACATTACCGAAACAATGACATTTACTACGGAAGAGATTCGTCGTGAGAATATCAAGATGATTCTTCGTGAAGTAAGTGATGCTTTGGAAGAACGTGGTTATAATTCAGAAAATCAGATTGCTGGTTACTTGATCAGTAATGATCCTGCGTACATTTCTTCTCACAAGAATGCTCGTAACTTGATCCAAAAGATTGAACGTTATGAAATCATTGAAGAATTAGTACGTGCATATTTGGATAAATAATGGATCGTATTATTGGTTTAGATCTTGGTTCGAAAACATGTGGTGTATCGATTTGTGATGCGTTGCATATCACTTGTCGTGCTTTAACTACAGTTCGTTTTGAATCGGATGATTATGATGCTTGTTTAGAAGAAGTTTTGAAGCTATTAAATGAAAATAAAGTCAAAGAAGTAGTTTTAGGCTTGCCAAAGCACATGAATGGAGATATAGGAATTCGTGGCGAAATATCTTGTGAATTTGCCAAGAAATTAGAGTCTTCGGGTATTAAAGTTCATCTATGGGATGAGCGACTTACAACGGTCGCAGCTGAAAAGATCTTGCTTCAGGGGGATGTTTCGCGTAAGAAACGTAAAAAAGTAATTGATCAGATGGCTGCCGTTCAAATTTTACAGAGTTTTTTGGACAGACAAAACGGGGGATTTTAATGTCCTCCTTTATTTTTGAAAGGAAGTAATGTATGTTAGATTCAAATAGTTTATATGTTTATGATGAAGATGGAAACGAAAAAAAGATGACAATTTTATTCACTTTTGATAGTGATGAAACAGGATGTCAATATGTTGTTTTCCAAGATCCAGATAATGATGAGGGTGAAGTATTCGCGAGCCGTTATGATGACAAGGGCCAATTGATCCCAATTGAAACAGATGAAGAATGGGAAATGGTTGAAGAAGTAATCAACACTTTTGTTGAGGATGAGGAAAATGCCGACTAGGCGAAAAATCAATTCTGTAAGAGTTGTTTTCGTAGTCGTTGTATGTATTTTAATTATCGCTGGTCTTGCGAGTGTTTTTGTAGTAAAAAAAGGCTTGTCAAGTACGGGCAACGGGGATAAAAATGTAGTATTTACCATTGAGAGTGGTCAAACAGTAGATACAGTTGCAGAAGATCTTGAAAAAGAAGGTTTGATTTCAAATGCGAAGGTTGTAGAGCTTTATGCGAAAATGAGTCACAACACAAATTTTGTGGCTGGAACCTTTGAATTAAATAATGGCATGAGTGTAAAGAATATTTTAGCGTATATTCAAGATAGCACAAAGCTAAAAAGAGATACGATTGTATTGAAAGTACCGGAAGGGAAATGGGCCAAGGAAATTGCGGCTGAAATATCAAGCATATATGATGGTAAGTATTCGGCAGAAGAAATTTTAAATCAATGGAATGATATTTCCTATATTCAAAAACTCGCTAAAGATTATTCTTTTATCAATGTGGATGATTTAAATAATTCAAATTATAAAGTAAAATTAGAAGGGTATTTATTCCCGGATACATATTATTTGGAGAAAGATGATTCCATTGATGACATTACGCGTATCTTATTAGATCGTTTTGATGTGATGTATAAAGAAAATAAGGAAGCATTTGAAAAGAGTGGCTATTCCGTACAACAAGTCATGAGCTTGGCTAGTGTTGTACAATTTGAAGCGAGTTCAAAAAAAGATATGGAAACAATTGCGGGTGTTTTCTACAATCGTTTAGAGCAAGGTATGAAATTACAGTCTAGTGTTACTGTTTGTTATGCTTTATATGATGATTTTAGTGATCCTCAAGATTGTGAAACCAATGCAGAAGTGGAATCTCCATACAATACGTATTTAAATGAGGGCTTACCAATTGGCCCTATCTTAAATCCTGGAGAAGAAGCCATCAAGGCTGTACTTTCTCCAAAACATACAGATTATCTGTTCTTTGCGGCGGATATCTATAATAAGGTTGATGGTAAAGTCCACTATTCTAAAACATATGAAGAACATTTACAGATTTGCAAAGAATTAGGATTAAATCTGTAACAATGTTTTGCATAATTTAAGGATTATGCTATAATTTTTGTTGCTAAATACAAGGAGTGATACCACATGGCAAATGAAAAATTTTACGTTACCCAAGAAGGTTATAATGATTTAGTCAATGAACATGAAAACCTAGTTCATAAAGTTCGTCAGGAAGTTATCGTTGAGTTGCAGGAAGCTCGTGCACAAGGTGACTTGTCTGAAAACGCCGACTATGATGCAGCCAGAGAACATCAGGCACAAGTTGAAGGTCGTATTCGTGAATTGGAGGCAATGATCAAAAATGCTGAAATCATTACCGAAGCGGATAGTGCGGAAAATACAAAGAAAAAGAATGTTGTTAAATTAGGTTCAACTGTAAAAATCTTAGATTTATCAGACAATCAAGAAGTAACATTCAATATTGTTGGTACAATTGAAGCAGATCCATTCAATGGGAAGCTTTCAAACACGACTCCACTTGCTGAAGCTATTATGGATAGCAAAGTGGGAGATGTTTGTACTGTAAAACGTGTTGAAGAACCTTATGATGTTAAAATTTTAGAAATTAAGTAAAAAAAACATCAAAAAATAACGTATAAGAGAAGGGTGATATTTATGAAGCGAACTCTTCTCTTTTTTTGTGCCATCATTTTCTTTGTCTTTACATGCTTTAACCGATATACGCCAATCGATCTTAAATTGGCTAAACCCACATTAATGGAAGTCGAAATCAAAGGCGCTATTTCGAATCCTGGTGTTTATACACTCAAACGAAATAGCTCTATTTCCAAACTTATTAAGAGAAGTGGACCTTTATTAGAAAATGCAGATACTTCAAGAATTAGTTTTACTCATATTCTTCAAGATCAAGATGTGGTGGTTATTCCAAAAATCAAAGAAATCAAACTTATCTCTTTAAACAGTGCGACAAAAGAAGAACTTCAAACTCTTCCTGGCATTGGTCCAAGCATTGCTCAAAGAATTATTGATTATAGAGAATCCTCTACATTTCAAACTTTAGAACAAATTAAAGACGTAAAAGGGATTGGTGAAGCTTTATTCAATAAGATCCAGGATAAGATCTGCCTATGATGTTGATTGTAAGTCTTGGCTTTCTTGCCAATATCATTCTAAAAGAGCCTCTTTGTATCTTATGTTTTAGTTTTTGTTTTATATTGTATTTAAATGAGAGATTTCAACAAAAAAGAATACTTGTTTTCTTTGTCACATTATCCATATTATCCATGTTTCTAGTCAAGCCTTGTAAAGAAGCTGAAAAAGGAATCTATACCATAAAAGAAATCAAACAAAGTTATTATGTAGCTGAAAACAACGGAATGAAGGTACTTGTACAAAGTGATTTGAATTTAAATTTTAAAGATCAAATACAAGTAGATTCTTTAGAACCTATTCATACAGATGATAATTTTTCACTCTTTAGTTTTACAAAATATAATGCTTCTAAAAATATATTTTATAAAACAAAATCCATAAAGGTCATAAAGAAATCACATTCTTTAAAATCAAGATTGTATAATTTTTTATCGAATCGCAAGAATTCAAAGGTGCTATTGTCTTTATATTATGGTATTCATGATGACTCCATTGATGAAATATATACGATGCTAGGCTATGGATATATTAGTGCTTATTTTATTGTGCTAAATCTATTAAAAAGAAAATACGAAGATAAAAAGATACGAAAAGTATTGTTGGTTCTAAGTATACTTTTTGGCTATTTCTTTGTGTTTACTCTTTCATTAACACGATTTATTATTTATCAAATAGCGCGTTTTCTATTTACTTCAAAATCGAATCAAATTGGATTTACCATTCTTATCTTTTCCATTCTTTATCCTACGCAAGTCTTATCCATATCCTTTGTACTACCTGTACTTTTACAGCTTGTATCCTATTTTTGTATAGAATATAAGTGGATCGTACAAAAGCTAGTTTTAATTAGTATCTTGTTTATGTATTTTAAGAAAGTAAATCTAGTTTCATTATTATTCTTTAATTTATTTAGAAAATTTTATGGAATAATCTTTCTGTTGGGAATGTTCATTTCGGGTTTTAAATCATTTAAAATTCCAAACGTAACCATACACTATGCTCCACAATTCTTATTTATCATTATCTTTATAATCGTTTATATACAATGCCTGAAACATTTTAAATGGAAATATTTGTTGATTATTCTGATTCCATTTTTGGAAGTCTTTTGTAATCCATTTTTTCAGGTCTATACATTAAATATAGGTCAAGGCGATTGTAGTGTCATTGTAGAACCTTTTTATAAAAGTGTTGTGATGATTGATTGTGGTCAAAGCCTATATCGAGATAATGTAGAACGTATCATCATGCCTTTTTTAGAAAACAAGAATATTCATACCATTGATACATTGATACTAACGCATGATGATTTTGATCATAGTGGAGGTTATGAAAGCTTGAAGGATAGGATTGAAATTAAACAAGTGATCAAGGATTCAAAGGAAAAGGTGAATGTAAAGTATCCGTTTCATCTGCTTCTTTCTGAAAGAGAAGCTAAAGATGAAAATGATTCAAGTATTATTAGTTATTTCACTTATGATAAGTTAAGCTATCTTTTTATGGGCGATGCGAGTAAAGAAATTGAAAAACAATTGCTGGATAGCTATGATTTAAAAGCCGATGTAATCAAAATAGGACATCATGGATCGAACACAAGTTCAGACTCTACTTTTCTAGATTCTTTAGATTGTAAGATTGCATTAATTAGTGCAGGCTATAAGAATAAGTATGATCATCCAAGTTTAGAAACGTTACAAACATTACAAAATTTATATATCCTTAACTTTGCAGAATTTGTATAACTAAAAAATAAAAGAAGCATTAGTAGCTGA
>URHY01000041.1 GCA_900547815.1 uncultured Solobacterium sp. | reverse complement strand
ATAATCATTGATTTAGATTATCAACTATAAGCACGACTGCCTGTCGTACAAAAAAAGGAATCCGATTGGATTCCTTAAAAGTCTTACGATAATTAAGCTAATTCTGAAAAATACTTAATTGTACGAACCATTTGGCTAGTGTAAGAGTTTTCATTGTCGTACCAAGAAACAACTTGTACGTGAGTAGTTCCGTCACCTAATGAGTGAGCCATTGTTTGAGTAGCATCGAACAATGATCCGTAACGCATACCAACGATATCACTAGATACTAATTGCTCTTCAGTATATCCAAATGATTCAGTTGTAGCAGCTTTCATAGCAGCGTTGATTTGGTCAACTGTAACTTCTCCGTCAACAACAGCTACTAAAATAGTAGTTGATCCTGTAGGAGTTGGAACACGTTGAGCAGATCCGATTAATTTTCCGTTTAATTCAGGAATAACCAATCCGATAGCTTTTGCAGCACCTGTTGAGTTAGGAACAATGTTAACTGCAGCAGCACGGCTACGACGTAAATCACCTTTACGTTGAGGTCCGTCTAATGTCATTTGGTCACCAGTGTAAGCGTGAACTGTAGTCATGATACCTGATTTAATTGGAGCTAATTTGTTCAAAGCGTTAGCCATTGGAGCTAAACAGTTTGTTGTACAAGAAGCTGCAGAAATTACTGTATCTTCTGGTTTTAATGTTTCGTGGTTTACATTGTAAACGATTGTTGGTAAGTCATTTCCTGCTGGAGCAGAGATAACAACTTTACGAGCACCTGCTTTAATGTGTGCTTCTGCTTTAGCTTTTGAAGTATAGAATCCTGTACATTCTAATACTACGTCAACTCCTAATTCACCCCAAGGTAATTTAGAAGCATCAGCTTCTGCGTAGATAGTGATTTCTTTTCCATCTACTGTAATTGAGTTTTCACCAGCAACAACTGTGTCAGCCTTAGCGTAAGTTCCTTGAGTTGAATCATATTTCAACAAGTGAGCTAACATCTTAGGGCTAGTCAAGTCATTGATAGCTACTACTTCGTAGCCTTCAGCACCAAACATTTGACGGAATGCCAAACGTCCGATACGTCCAAAACCGTTAATCGCAACTTTTACTGTCATGTCAGTAAATCCTCCTTTAAATACCATTGTTATTATAAAAGCCTACCGTTAATTTGTCAATTCTCTAACAAGTAAAACTTTTAACAACTAACAACCATTTATATTTTAGACTATTTACAGTTCATTCTCAAGCTTTTTCATACTTTTTACATAACCTTAATTGTGATATTATAATTCAAAAGGAGGAATGAAAATGAACCAAAGTTTAATCCTAGATTTATTAGAAAACAATGCTCGTCTGACATCACAAGATTTGGCTGACATTTTAAACGAAGATGAAGCAGGCATTAAATCCGAAATACAATCTTTAGAAAAAGACAAAATTATTTGTGGTTATCACACTATTATCAACTACAATAAAGCGTTAAAAGATCAAAAAGTTTTAGCATATATTGAAGTAAGTTGTACGCCTACAAGAAATAGAGGATATGATAAAACAGCGGCATTGATTGCCAATTATCCTGAAGTGGATACTATGTATCTATTAAGTGGGGATTGCGATTTCTTATGTTTAGTACAAGGTAAGACAATGTTTGAGGTTGCCCGTTTTGTATCTGATAAAATTGCTTGTGTTGAAGATGTACGATCTACTAAAACTTTATTTGTTTTAAAACAATATAAACAAAGCGGTATTGTCATGATTGACAAGCCCGAAGACAAAGAATCAAGATTGGTTGTGACTCCATAATGAAATGTTTATCTACAAAAGCAACATCCATTAAACCTAGTGGCATCCGAAGATTTTTTGATTTAGCAAGCACCATGGAAGGCGTTATCTCTTTAGGTGTTGGCGAACCTGATTTTGCGACACCATGGCATATCTGTGAAAATGCGATTCATTATATGAGCACAGGACATACACACTATACCGCAAATCGTGGCTTAATTGAACTTCGTGAAGAAATCTGTAAATTTCATAAAGAACACTATAATCAAATATATGATCCTGAAAATGAAGTGATTGTTACAATTGGTGGTAGTGAAGCCATAGATCTTAGTATGCGTGCTTTATTAAATCCAGGCGATGAAGTCATTGTATTAGATCCTAACTATGTTGCCTACGCACCTAGCGTTACTTTAAGCGATGGTATTGTTGTCCCTTTACAATTAAAAGAAGAAAACGACTTTAAAATCATTCCAGAAGATTTAAAGAAAGTCATTACGCCAAAGACAAAAGCTATGATCATTAACTACCCTAGCAACCCTACTGGTGGTGTCATGACCAAAGAAGATTATGCCAAAATTGTTGATATCATCAAAGAATCTGGCATTTATGTCGTCAGTGATGAAATCTATGCAGAGCTTAGCTTTGATCAGCCATTCGCTTCTTTAGCACAATTTGATGAAATTAAATCTCAAATCATTGTCGTTAATGGTTTTTCAAAAGCCTACGCAATGACAGGATGGCGACTTGGATATTGTATGGCCAATAAAGAGCTTTCTTCTGTCATGAATAAGATTCACCAGTATGTGATTATGTCAGCTCCTGTTATGTCCCAATATGCAGGTCTTGAAGCTATAAAAAACGGGTATGACGATGTATTGATGATGAAAGAAGATTACCTAAAAAGAAGAAACTTCTTAGTCAATCGATTAAATCGAATGGGCCTAAAGACAAATATGCCACACGGCACATTCTATGTATTTTGTAACATTCAATCGACAGGCCTTGATTCAGAAACATTCTGTGAAAGATTACTACAAGAACAAAAAGTTGCCTGTGTACCTGGAAACGCTTTTGGAAATAGCGGAGAAGGATATGTCCGTATCTCTTATGCGTATAGTATTGACCACATTAAAGAAGCTGTAGTCCGACTAGAACAATTTCTTAAAGATTTAGACAAATAAGTCTAAATCTTTTTTTACAAAATTAAAAGGATGTCTTTAGACATCCTTTCATGCTATTCAGCAATCAAATCATCCATTGCCTTTTGGAAATGAACTGTTTTGTTGTGAGCATCCTCTTTTGAAGCTCCCTTGATGCAATAATAGAATTTACATTTTGGTTCTGTTCCACTAGGACGTACCGCAATCCAACTTCCATCTTCTAGATAGTATTTTAATACATCGGACTTAGTGAATCCTGTAAGTTCAGTAACTGTATCTCCTTCTTTGATTGTGCATTCTTTATAGTCTTCACTACGAACAACTTTAGTTCCACCAATTTCAGTTGGAGCATCTTTTCTTAATGTAGCTAGAATTTCTTTTATGCGCTTAGCACCTGCTTCACCAGCTAATGATAATGCCACTTGACTTTCTTCATATGTACCATGACGATCATATAGACTATCCAATACATCAACTAAATCTTTTCCTTGTTCTTTATAGTACGCACAAGCTTCTGCAAGCATTAAACAAGCTTGAGGCGCATCTTTATCACGAACGAAAGGTTTGATCAATGAGCCATAACTTTCTTCATATCCAAATACATAATTCTTTTCATGTGTTTTTTCGTATTTAGCTACTTTTTCACCGATAAATTTAAATCCAGTCAATGTTTTTTCTGTTGAAACACCATAATCAGAAGCTACTTTTTCTCCTAAATCACTTGTAACAACTGTATTGAACATAACAGGATTTTCAGGCATCTTACCTTGTTTTTGAAGTTGTGAACAAATATATTCAATTTCAACAGAACCAGACTGGTTACCTGTTAAAACCACATATTCACCATTATGTAATACTCCTACACCCATACGGTCAGCATCTGGATCACAAACTAAGATTAAATCAGCATGATTTTCTTTGGCGTATTTCAATGATAATTCATATGCTCCAGCTTGTTCAGGATTTGGTGTTGGTGTATTTGAAAAATCTGGATCGGGACTACATTGTTCAACCACTGGAACGCAAGTGTATCCGGCACGTTTATAAACTTCTTGAACAGGAATATTTGCAGTTCCATGCTCTGGTGAGAATACGATTTTGATATCTTTTTTAACTTCAGGATTTAATTGAATACTCAATACATTCTTGTAGTATTCTTCATCGACATCTTTACCAATGACTGTAATTAATTTCTTTTGTTCTTCTGTACAATTTGCATCAATTGCTAATTCATCTTCAATCGCGTTAACTCTTTCAATAACTTGACTAGCTAAACATGGAATCAATTGACATCCTTTACTATCATACAATTTATAACCATTATATTCTTTAGGATTATGACTTGCTGTGATCATAATACCACCAAAACATTTTAAATGACGTACGGCAAAACTTAATTCTGGTGTTGGTCTTAATGATTCAAACACATACGATTTAATATTATTTTTTGCTAATAGATCAGCACAGTCAAACGCAAATTCTTTTGACATATGACGATTGTCATACCCAATCGCAATACCGGCTTCGCAACCATTATTTTCGTTAATGTAGTTTGCATATCCTTGAGTAGCTTTACGAATTGTATGAATGTTAATACGATTTGTTCCTGGACCTAAAAGACCACGCATACCTGCTGTTCCGAATTCAATTGTAGTATAGAATGCATCATTTTTTTCTTCAGCATCCATAGCTTCTAAAACAGGTTTATATTGAGGGGCTAAATTCTTATGATTTAACCATTTTGAATATCTTTCTTCAACAATAGACATTATTCATTCTCCTTCTTTTCTAGCATTGAAATAAAAAAGGTCTCATAAACTATGAGACTTTTCTTAATTAAGCAATGATCTTTTGAGCACGCAATACTTCTTCGATTGCAGCTACAGCAGCATCTTCATCTTCGCCTGAACAGCTAATTGTGATTTCTGACTGTGTAGGAATTCCTAAAGACATAACTCCCATGATAGATTTCATGTTTACTTCACGTCCTTTGAAAGCTACATTGATTTCGCTTTTGAATTTACTAGCAGCGTTAACAGTTACAGTTGCTGGACGTGCGTGAAGACCTACTGGATCTACTACAGTTACAGTTACTTGTTTCATAATTATCCTCCTAAATCAAATCTAAATGTATTTTATGACATTTTGCCAAAGAAAACAATACCTAAACGAATTTTTCTGATTCCGCTTCCATAATTGGAATATCTAAACTTTGCAGCATTTGTGCAAAGACACCACTACCAGCTATAAGATTCCCTTTAAAAGTCCCATCATAAATTAGAGAATACCCGCAACTCGGTGATCTTCTTTGCAAAATCGCAAAATCAACTTGTTTTTCTTTCGCTATATTTAGAGCTATTTCTGCCCCTTCGATAAACTGTTTTGTACAATCATTCCCCTCTTTATCCATAACTTTATCCCCTACTTTTTCACAAGGAATACGGGGACAAGTAAGTCCTCCAAGCATTTCTGGACAAACAGGAATTACTTCATGTTCTTTTAAAAGTTCAACAATTTTCGAATTGTAATTGTTTTTTCCGTTGTACTTACAGTCATATCCTAATAAACATGCACTAACAAGAATTCTCATTAGTCTATTAATTCATCATACAACAAAGAATATGTTTTAGCACTTTGTTGCCATGATACATCTGTGTTTAACGCATTGCGCTGTAACATTTCCCAATCTTCTTTGCGATTATAGTAAACATCACAAGCATAATACAATGTGTGGATCAATTCATTTGAATCGTAGTTCTCAAAACTAAATCCATTTCCTGATTTTTCATATTCATTATATGCATCGACTGTATCTTTTAAACCACCTGTTTCACGAACAAGAGGTAAAGTACCATAACGCATAGAACACAATTGTGAAATACCACATGGTTCAAATAGACTAGGCATCAAGAATAAATCACTTGCCGCATAAATACGGTGTGCCAAACTTTCGTTATATCCGTAATAGAAACAAATTTTGCCTTTGTTTCCATCTTCTAATTCACGGAATTTATTTTCAATTTGGCTTTCTCCACTACCTAAAATAACCAATTGAATTGGAGCTGCACATAATGCATCTAATTGCTCCATCAACAAATAGAATCCTTTTTGCCAAGTTAAACGCGAAACGACACCAACCATCATAACATCTGGATTCTTTTCCAATCCAAGTTCTTCCTGAAGTGCCATTTTGGCTTTTTTCTTTTGGACCGCAATATTCACCTTATCAAAATGATAAGGAATTTCTGGATCTGTACTAGGATTCCATAGCTGGGTATCAATACCATTTACAATTCCCCATAAATCATATTTCCGCATATTCAATACAGCTTCTAAGTGTTCACCATATTGAGGAGATAAAATCTCTTGTGCATAAGTTGGTGATACAGTTGTAACTTTATCGGCATATAAGATACCAGATTTCATAAATGAAATTCCACCATCAAAACGCACATTACCATTGTCTAGTAAATAGTATGGTAAGCCTAAGCAACTATCTAACATTTCAGGACCAAAGTTTCCTTGATATGCCATGTTGTGAATTGTATAAACAAAGCGAATAGCACGATATCTAGGATCTGCATCATGCGTTTCTTTTACCATACAAGGAATCATACCTGTATGCCAATCGTGGCAATGAATAATGTTCGGCCAGTAGTTCAACTGATTCAACATTTCAATAACAGCTTTTTGGAAATATCCAAAACGTTCACCATCATCTTGATAACCGTATAATGAATCTCTTTCAAAATATCCTTGATGTTGAATGAAGAAGAAACAAACATTATCTACCATTTTTGAGAATACACGTACTGGTACTTCATGATAATTGATTGAAACTGAATATTCACAGTCAAAATGAAGTTCATTATAGTATTTATCACTAATTTTCTTATATAAAGGCATTACAACCTTAACTTCATGTCCTCTTTCAGTAAGTGCCTTTGGTAAAGATCCAATAACATCGGCAAGTCCACCTGTCTTAATGAATGGTAATCCTTCCCCAGCAACCATCAAAATTGATGCCATTAAACGTTCTCCCTTCTACCAATATACAAAGGTTGTTCTTCTAAACCTGCTAAATCTTTTTTCTTTGCGATTCTTGAATGTTTATCAACAATCACATTCTTCAAGTGTGCGCCATCCGCAATTTCTACATCTGGCATAATAATACAATTTTCAATTAATGCATTTTTTCCAATTTTACAAGAACGACCAATAATTGAGTTCTTAACTACACCACTGATTTCACAACCATTTGAAATCAATGAACCTGTTGCCGTACCACCATTTAAATAAATAGCTGGAGCTGAATCACTTGTACGAGTATACACAGGCCATTCTGGATCATTGATATCTTTCATTTTTTCTTCTGTTAAGAATTGCATATTACTTTCATAATATGATTTTAAATCATTGATAACATAAATGTGTCCACGATAATTCAATCCACGAATATCCATATCTACACATTTGTCATTCAAAATATCTTTAAACCAATACATTGAACTTGTTTCTTGAGCCTCTTCAACTAACGTTTTGAAGATTTCTTTTGACATAATGTAAGTTTGTAAAGATAAATATCTAGACTTATAGTTTCCTAAGTTTTGATCAATGCTCAATACACCATGTTGTTTATTCATTTGAAGTACATCACATCCAATGTATTTTTCTTTTGCGTTATCAACATGTTGATATAAAACAGAAACTTCTGCACCACTTTCAATGTGCTGTTTCAACAATTCTTCATAATTTCCTTTATAAAGCATATTAGCTGGAGCAATCACAACATAATCATTGTGGTTTTCCATAACAGCATGAATATTTTCAGCATAACATGAAATATCTGTAGTAAAACGTGAAGTTCCACCATCTGTATATACAGGCACTAATGATAAGTGTCCATGTTTTGAGTTGATATTATAGTGACGACCTGTACCAACATGATCAATTAAAGAACGAGGATTACCATTTACATAAATTTGAATATCATCAATACCTGAATTTGACATATTTGAAATCGCAAAGTCAACTAAACGATAACGTCCTAAAAAGCTGAATGCAGCAATTGGACGATATTTTTGCATACCTTCTACATATACAGAAGAATCATTGTAAGTAATTATTCCTAAAGCGTTACACATAATTATTCACCCTTCTTTACTCTTTTTGAAATCAATACGATTTCTTCACTGTCTGGACTACCCACAACAGCACCATCATCAATCTTTACACCATCCGCAACAATTGCACGATAGACTTTTGCATCCTTACCAACTTTTACATTTGGCATTAATACAGCTTGAGATACAAACGCACCTTCATCAATGTCAACATTGTTAAATAATACGGAATCCACTGCATGTCCTCGAATTACAGCACCTTGGTTGATGTAGCAATGTTCTACTTTTCCAGTTGGTCCTACATAGTGAGGTAAAGTTGGAATATCTTCTGTATAGATTTTCCAATTTGGATCATCTAAATTCAGTTCATTATTTTTGTTTAACAAGTCCATGTTTGCTTCCCACAATGAATCAATTGTACCAACATCTTTCCAATATCCTTCAAATTTATAAGCATATAAACGTTTATTTGCGTTTAAGAAGTTAGGAATGATATCTTTACCAAAGTCATGGTGACTACCTTCAGCTGTCATATCTGAAATCAATTCTTTACGCAATTGTTTCCAGTTAAAGATATAAATACCCATACTTGCTAAATTGCTCTTTGGATGTTCTGGCTTTTCTTCAAATTCTACAATTCTTCCTTCTTCATCTGTATTCATAATACCAAAACGACTTGCTTCTTTCATTGGAACTGGAAGTACTGCAATTGTACAATCGGCATTATTTGCCTTATGACAAGACAACATATCTGCATAATCCATTTTATAGATGTGGTCACCTGAAAGAATCAATACATATTCAGGATCAAACTTGTCAATAAAGTCAATGTTTTGAGTAATGGCATCTGCCGTTCCTTGATAAACGTCAAATTTTGTTCCATCTTTTTCTCGTGGCGGCAAAACATAAACTCCGCTTCCACGTGCATCAAGTCCCCATCTTTGTCCAGCGCCAGCATACGCATTTAATTCTACAGATTCATACTGAGTTAAAACGCCTACAACGTTGATATCTGAATTCGCACAGTTACTTAGCGGGAAATCGATAATACGATATTTTCCTCCGAAATAAACAGCCGGTTTCGCATTCTTTTTAGTTAGTTCTAAAAGACGTGTACCACGGCCACCCGCTAAAATCATGGCGAGCATATTATTCTGTTTCATAATCATCCTCCTAATAATACTCTTTATATAAATAAAGTATAGCACTTTTTCAAATAAAATCTACTTAATTAAGGAAATTTGTATGCGTTTTCAAATCACTATAAAAAAAGACAAATCATTCTCTGACTTGTCTTTGTAAAGCATAAATCGATTCATTTTGATTTACTATATAAGCTATAGCACATACTACAAAGAAGAATGGAAAATATTGATATCCAAACACTTCCATGCCTATCGCAATCGGCGCTAAAAAAGTATTCGTTGCAGCACCAAAAACGCTACAATATCCTAAAGCTGCCACAAATAAAGGGTTTAACCCAAAAACAGGCGCAATTATAACTCCTAGACTTGATCCAATCGCAAATAATGGTGTAACTTCTCCACCTTGAAACCCAGCTGATAAAGTTAAAATTGTTAAAACAAATTTTAAGATCCAATCATAACTATATATCTTTTCCAATGTAAAAGATCCCACAATCAAGTTTTCACCAACACCCGAATAACGACATTTACCAAACACAAATAATAAAACGGCCACAAGAATACCCATCATAAAAATACGTTTATAAGGATTCTTTATTTTATTTGTCACAAAAGCTTTTGTATGCTTTAAAGAAAATGCAAATAATCCTCCAATCAAGCCAAATAAAATTCCTAAAACTAATAGTTTTATGGATAGTTCGACATCTAAATCACTTACACTTCCAATTTTAAATGTACTCTTATGTAATCCAAATAAACCAGAAACATAAGCTGCCGTAAAACTAGCCGGAATTGCACATGACATAGCACGATATTTTAAAGTTCCAGCAACTAATACTTCTAAAGCAAAAAAGATAGCTGTAATTGGAGTTCCAAATAAACCAGCAAAACCAGCCGCCATACCTGCAACCATGAAGATAACACCACTATTTTTAAAACGAAAGTACTTTCCAAAATAATGAGATACCGTTGCCCCAATCTGCATCGCAACTCCTTCTCGACCAGCACTACCTCCAAAAAAATGCGTGATCCATGTCGATACAACCATAAACGGAGCCATACGAAGTGGAATCCAATCACTCTTTCCTTGATCTACCTCAAAGACAAGTCCCATGCCTTTTCTAGAGATTCTTCCCCAATGATCAAATAAGAATACAATTGCCAAACCTGCAAAAGGAAGCCCTACTAACATAACACATCCCATATGTTCCCTAAAATTTAAGATCCATTCTAGACCTTTGCCAAAAACAACTTCGCAAAGCGCAACAATTGCACCAATAAAAATACCACAAAAACACTTTAATACGATTTCATCATAAATTTTAAATGATTCTCTTAATTTCTCTTTATACATGCTTTTATTATAAAAAAACAGATTGTTTATTTCAACAATCTGTCATCATTTTTACATTTCCGTTACAATTCTATTTCATTTTTCCACAAACCATGCAAGTTACAATACTCATACACAATCACCTTGCCTGTTCTTCCTTTTGGATCGAAAACATATTCTGGTTTCATTCCTGGTACTAGTCCTGCACGATCCACAGTTCCATCACTATATTCAACCCAGATATTTGTGATATAGTGTGCTTCTAACATTGGATGTTCAACACTTCCCACTACAACTTTTAACTTATTATTTTCTACACTTACTTGTGGAACATGTTTTTCTTGTGCTGCATCCACTTCACCAGCTTTTAATTCACGATACCCACTAGGAACAACATCCATCATCAATCCTTCAACGACACTACCAGTTTCTAAATTTTTAAAGATTTTCATACAGTATTTCCTCCTGTTCTTCTATTGACATTATGCCACGCATCATTAAAATATTCTATTGATATGCTCATAAAAAACATAAATGAAAACTACATGCAATATACAACAACTTCTCAAGAAATCTTTGAGACTTTTTGTATTTCAAAAGCCCATAAAAAATATTTAAAAATAGATGAAGAGAAAAAAATGGTATATTTTAACTACCCAAAAAAAGATGTTGAAATCAATTATGAACCCGTTGATATTTTATATGAAGATACCTTTCTAATAGTAGCATTTAAACCACCCTTTTTATTAGTACACGATGACGGAAATAATCAAGATACTCTACAAGCTCGAATTAATGGATATTTACAATTAAACGGAAATAAATATCCTGCTCAAGCTATTCATCGTATTGATTATGAAACAAGTGGTTTAGTCTTATTTTGTAAGCACCCATTCTTTCAGGCCTATTGCGACAAAAATATGGAAGAACACCATATTAAAAAAGAATATATTGCCTTAGTACAAGGCCATACAAATTATAAAAATAAAAAGATCATTTCAAACATTGCCAGAGATCGTCATAATGCCAAAAAGATGATCATTCATCCAAATGGAAAAGAAAGTATTTCCATATTCAACACAATTAAAAATTATAAAGATTGTTCATTAATTCAAGTAACGATTCTTACTGGAAGAAAGCATCAGATTCGCGTTCAATGTGCTTCTTTAAACCATCCCATTTTAAATGATTCTTTATATGGCGGTAAAATAACTGACGATACAGGACTTTTACTTCAAAGTCATCATATTCAATTTAATGATGTAGATATTACTTGTCCTCAAGAAAAAAGATTTATTAGAAAATGAAAAATCGTATATCCTTTCAACACGGCAATCCATACACCGATGCATAGGCATGACACATATGGAAGGATATGCTTTTTTTTATATAAAATCCAAAGAAACCCGAGTAAAATACTAATATATAGAGCTACAAGCATTCTTTCTATCCCTAAATATAATCCAAAAAAAGTCAAATAACACACATCAGCACTGCCAATCCAATCTGATTTAATCAATTTAATTATTCCACTGACAAAAAGAAAAACTAGACTTGTACAGATTCGATTTAATACTGGCACATAACTTGAACAAAAGAATAAAAGAAGTATAGAAGGAAAAATCCAATACTTTTCAATATACATCGTTTCATAGTCTTTTTTGGCAAGAAAATACAAGAAAAGAACTAAATAAACAGTCGATAGTTGAAATGGTTTGATTAAAAAAGTAATGATAAGCATAAAAAAAAGAGTCTTCATACTTTCAGTATAAAGACTCAATGTGAATTTATTATTAACAATTTGCAGTTTGTACAAAATCTGCATCATTTGGTTTCTTTTTATATACGATTTTTAATAAGATTGGTGTAATAACCGTTGTGAAAACGACACACAATAATACTGGAGTCACAAAGACTTCAGGTAAAATACCTAATGCCATACCTTTATTTGCGACAATCAAGGCAACTTCACCACGACTGATCATACCACATCCAACACGAATGGCTTGTGTAGGTGTATATTTACATACAATAGCACCTAGACCACATCCAACAATTTTTGTCAAAACGGCAACCACACATAATACAATAACTAACTCAATAAGTTTGGCATTCCATGTGATTGGAGAAAGTTTTAATCCAATACTCGCAAAGAATACAGGTGTAATCAACATATAAGATAATGTTGAAATACGTTTTGTGACATAATCACATTGTCTTGTACCTGAAAGAATCAAACCAGCCACAAAACTACCAGTGATATCTGCAACACCAAAGAAGGCTTCTGAACAGAAGGCCATAATCAATGCGAACGCAAAAGATACGATTGAATATCTTTGTAGTCCACCACATGAATCATGTTCAAACCACCATGAGAATACTTTGTGTAAAATCAGACCTACAACAACGGCAAACACAAAGAACAATAAGATTTTAAACATAACAACACCAATATTAACTGAACTATCAGCCATACCTGTTACTAATGTTAAACAAATAATACCTAAAACATCATCAATAACAGCTGCTGCTAGAATCGCATTTCCACTTTCTGTAGACATACATCCCATTTCTTTTAATGTTTCTACCGTAATACCAACACTTGTAGCTGTTAAAATAACACCTAAGAATAAGTTGTGTAACCATGCATCTGGTCCAACATTATAGAATCCACCAACCACGTATCCAACAGCTAATGGAACCAACACACCAAGTGTCGCAATAATAAATGCTTTTAGTCCTGCTTTCTTTAAATCTGTTATGCTTGTTTCAAGACCAGCCGCAAACATTAAGACGATAACACCAATTTCCGATAAAGATTCAATTAACTTACTTGGCTCAACTATATTTAATACCGCAGGCCCTAAAACGATTCCTGCGATCAATGCACCTACTACAGATGGCATACGTAATCGACGAGAAAAAAGTCCAAAGGCTTTTGTCATTAATAAAATTAAGGCAATATCTAATAGATATCGATATTCTTGCATATTCATACCCTCCTACTATGCTCTTGGAATTTCAAACACCGTTTGTTGAAGTGGCAAATCTACATCATGAAACTCCAACCGATATGCCATCAATTCTATCGGCTTTTTCTTTCCATGATATCCATATTTGACGTCACCCAACAAAGGATGCTTTATATGCCCCATTAAGGCACGAATTTGATGAAATCTTCCTGTATGAAGTGTAATTGTACATATTGAATTCTCGCCATCATTTCTTTCAACATGCACATCCATTAATGCTTTTTGATAGCCTTCTAATTTTTGATTACTAACTTTCGCAATGGTATTTTCTTTGCGAATGTAATAGCACATAGTAAAATCCTTTTGTTCAAAAGTACCCACAACATAGGCTCGATACATCTTTTGAATCGTACGATTTGCGATTGCCTCATTTACTTTTCTTAACGCATTCGCATTTTTTGCAGCAATCACTAGACCCGTCGTATTTCGATCTAGTCTATGACAAATACTAGGCGCAAAAGAATGTTCCTTATTTGGATCATATTCGTTTTTCTCCATTAAATATGCTTGTACACGATTCACTAGACAATCTTGATTTTGACTTTGATCACTCTGTGATAATAAGCCATAGGGTTTATTCACAATTAAGATATTTTCATCTTCATAAATAACATCTAATTTTGACGATATATAATTTGTTTCCACTTTTTTCTCTTCTAAAACATCCGGAGGTAAAAATAATAGAATACTATCATTTTCCTGGATCTTCTGATCAAAAGTACAACGCTTACGATTCACTTTTATTTTTTTATTTCGAATCGCCTTATACATCATTGACTTGCCTAGTTTAGGAAAAGTTTTCATTAAAAACTTATCTAATCTTTGATTCGCATCATTTGAATTGATCTTAATCTCTTTCATAAATAAAATCCAAACTTTCCATTAAACTGTCCATAACCGGTACATTCACACTTTCTAAAGTCTTACGATTTTGATGCCCTGTTGTCACCAAGATACATTTGGCATCAATACTTTTTGCGACTTCATAATCATGCACGCTATCACCTACAAAATAAATTTCATCATCCAGGCTGCATGTTTGTTTAAACGCATGGGCTAATTCCACTTTACTTTTCGCATAGATATCATTGATTCCATAAATTGAATCAAATAAAGTATCTACATTTAAATTTTGCATTTGCCTTAGAAGATAATCCATCTTACTTGCAGAAAGTACAGTTTGTGAAAAACCTAAACGCTTAGCCTTTTCTACAACATTCAATACATCTGCATGTAAATTACAATCATAACTTTTTTCTTGATAATCTTCCATATATTCGTGAGCTAATATGGAAAAAGGTATTTTATCAAAATTAAAGCCAACCCTTTTGTAATAATCTTCTATTGGAAAAGTAAATACTTCACGATATTGACTTAGAGTATCCAAAGGTTTCAAATCATGACTGACTAAAAGACGGTTGATACAAGAAAAACATAAGTCAACATCATTTAATAATGTTCCATTCCAATCCCATACAATTTTTACCAAACAATTCACCCCGCACGGTATTATATCACTATTAGAAAAAAATAATAATATTTTATACTAATTAAAACTTTCACAAATAGACTTTTTACTATATAATATTGTATGAGTCTATATGAGGAATAAAAATAGGAGGAAATATGAGAGGAATTTATAACTCGGTAACTGACCTTCGTCGTCAGGTCTTTACTGCCATCGCTTCAATGGCGTACGATGACAATACAGATTATTCTAAACGTATGGAAGAGATTCCATATGAAATTTTACCTGGTACAAAAGCAAAATATCGTGACAGTATCTTTCTAGAACGTGCAATCATTGGCGAAAGATTACGTTTAGGTATGGGTTTACCTGTTCGTGACATTACTGAATATACGAATGTTTCTGATGGAATTGAAGAAAGTACGATCGCTAAAAAATATTATGATGATCCACTTATCAACATTGTTAAATTTGCATGTAATGCATGTCCAGAAAAGAAAGTATTCGTAACAAACGCTTGTCAAGGATGTTTATCACACCAATGTACAGAAGTTTGTCCAAAAGATGCGATTCATATCATAAATGGTAAAAGCTGCATTGATCAAGAAAAATGTATTAAGTGTGGTCGTTGTATGGATGCATGTCCATATCACGCAATCACTAAATTAGAACGTCCATGTGCTGCTAGCTGTGGTATGGATGCGATTAAATCCGATGCAGATGGAAAAGCAGAAATCGATTACGATAAATGTGTAAGCTGTGGAATGTGTCTAGTGAACTGCCCATTTGGAGCTATCGTTGATAAAGGACAGATTTTCCAAACAATCTATGCCATGAAAGAAGGTTATGAAGTAATTGCAGCTGTTGCCCCTGCTTTCGTTGGTCAATTTGGTCCAGCTGTAACTCCAGACAAAGTAAAAGCTGCATTAAAAGCTGTAGGTTTTGCGGATGTTGTTGAAGTTGCGATTGGTGCTGACTTATGTACAATTGAAGAAGCTGAAGATTTCTTAGATAAAGTTCCTGAAAAACAACCATTTATGGCTACAAGTTGCTGTCCTGCATGGTCAGTTATGGCGAAGAAAAACTTCCCTGACTTTGCACCATATATTTCAATGGCATTAACTCCAATGGTATTAACAGGTCGTTTAATCAAAAAAGAAAAACCAAACGCCAAAGTTGTATTCATCGGTCCTTGTGCTGCTAAGAAATTGGAAGCAAGCCGTAAATCAATCCGTAGTGATATTGACTTCGTATTAACTTTTGAAGAAGTTATGGGTATGTTCAATGCGAAAGGTATTGAATTAGCTCAAATCACTACTTCAGATCCATTAACAGAAGGAACAAACGCAGGTCGTGGATTTGCCGTTAGTGGTGGTGTTGCCAAAGCTGTAAAAGATTTAATTCAAAAAGGACACCCTGGAACAGAAGTTAAGGTTCAGGCTGCTGAAGGATTAAAGAACTGTAAAACAATGTTGATGATGGCAAAAGCAGGAAGATTAAACGGATACCTACTTGAAGGTATGGCATGTCCTGGTGGATGTGTTGCCGGTGCTGGTACTTTACAACCAATCAATAAATCTAGCGCATTAGTTAAAAAATATGCAACTGAAAGCGATAAAAAAGATGCAGATGAATCTGCATATGGAGATCGTCTTCACGAATTAAATGAACATTAATCAAAGACGTCCTTAAAATGGACGTCTTTTTTTGATATAATCATCAATGGAAATGAGGTATGAACATGCATCGTTATTCATATTATAAAACAGCTGCCTGTACGCCAAATGTTTCAATTGGAGATCCACAGGCTAATAAAGAAGAGATTTTAAATTGTATTCAAAAATTAGATCCAGATACACAACTTGTTGTATTTCCAGAACTATGTATTACAGGATATACATGTCAAGATTTATTCTATGAACACACATTATTAAATAAAGCCAAGCAAGTCTTATTCGAAATTGTAGAAGAACTACCCGAAGACCTTGTTGCAGTCTTAGGCTTACCTTTAGAAATTGATAATAAGCTTTATAACTGTGCCGCCATTTGTTTCAACCACGATATTCTAGGTATTCAAGTAAAAACATATATTCCTAGCTACAACGAATTTTATGAAACAAGATGGTTCTCAAGTGCAAGTGAACTAAAAGAAAATACAACTTTTACTTATAAAAATAAAAAAGTGCCTGTTTCAAATCATATCGTATTTAAAGATACAACAACATCGGCTTGTCTAGGTGTTGAAATATGTGAAGATCTATGGGTTACTATTCCAGTAAGTTCAACCCATGCACTAGCTGGTGCTAATGTATTATGTAATCTAAGTGCTTCAAATGAAATCATTTCAAAAGCAAACTACAGAAGAAATTTAATCAAAGATCAAAGTGCTAAATGTTATGCTGGCTATATTTATGCTAGTGCTGGTCCTACAGAGAGTTCAAGTGATTTAGTTTTTTCTGGACATAATTTAATTTGTGAAAATGGAGCTATTTTAAGTGAGACAAAAACAGATAAGATCATTTATGGTCAAATTGATTTAGACCACTTAAATCATGATCGTCTACACTATAAGACAAGTATGCAAGATTTATTCCATGTAAACTATACAACCGTAGAATTCGCATCAAAGCCAATCCATGACATTGAATTTGACCGCTATATCGATGCTTATCCTTTTGTTCCAAACAATCAAGATGAAAGAATTACTCGTTGTTTAGAAATCTTACACATTCAAGCGCAAGGCTTGGCAACACGTCTTTCTAAGATTCACTGTAAAGATGTTGTGATTGGAATTAGTGGTGGACTTGATTCTACTTTAGCTTTACTTGTATGTCACGAAGCCTTTAAAATCAACAATTATGATTCAAAAGGAATTCATGCGATCACAATGCCTGGTTTTGGAACAACAAAACGTACTAAATCCAATGCGCAAATCTTAATGGACCTACTTCATGTATCTAGTGAAGAAATTTCTATTGTGGATGGTGTAAACCAACACTTTAAAGATATTCACCACGATCCAGAAGTTCATAATATTACGTATGAAAACTCACAAGCTCGTGAAAGAACACAAATTCTTATGGATTTAAGCAATGCCTACAATGCGATCGTTGTAGGTACTGGAGATTTAAGTGAACTTGCACTAGGATGGTGTACATATAATGGAGATCACATGAGTATGTATGCAGTCAATGCCAGTGTTCCTAAGACACTTGTTCGTTATATTGTTGAAAGTGTTGCTTTAAAAGATGAAGTATTACATGATGTATTGATGGATATTTGTGATACACCAGTATCTCCAGAGCTTTTACCACCCGATAAAAATGGTAAGATTGCGCAAAAAACAGAAGAAGTATTGGGTTCTTATGATCTACATGATTTCTTCTTATATCAAATGTTAAGACATCACGATGAACCTAAGAAAATCTACGATTTAGCTTGTGTTGCATTCAAAGATGTAGAAAAGGAAAACATAAAAAAGGCCATCATAACATTCTACAATCGTTTCTTTACCCAACAATTCAAAAGAAACTGTATGCCAGATGGTGTTAAGGTTGGATCTATTTGTTTCTCACCTAGAGGTGACTGGAGAATGCCAAGTGATGCATCAAGAAATCTATGGACAAAACAAGTGGAGGAAATTTAATTCCCCCACTTTTCTTTATGCTTTATCCATATTATTTGAAAAAATATCTGCCACTTCACTCATGATAATATAAGCTTTAGAATCGATTTCATGAACTTGTTCTTTCATACGATTCACTTGGTATCGGTTGACTATACAAAATAGACAATGGATTTAAGACTTTTTGAATATCCACCCGTGGCATCCACTCGAGTAGCGCCACTTTCCAAAAGTATTACTTAATGCTTCACATATTTCGGTTGGATACTCAGTTACAATCATTGCACATTTAGCTCAATCAATCAAAGTCAATTGTCTTTAATGCTGCTGAATAAGCTACAACCGAATAGAGTGGTAATACCCAGCTATTTAATACAATTTTGCAAAATATATAGAGAATCACATTATATATCATCACAAAGGTTCCTACTGTAATCCCTATGCGTTTTGAAAATATTACAGCCCTAACTTCAATACCATCCATAGCCCCTCCAAAACGAATGGCTAAGCCACTTCCGATACAATCATGCCACCAAATAGTGCACAAAGTAATAAGTCAGTACCTGCTAAAGGTGAAGCAATACTTACATCAATTGGAAAAACATCTGTTATAAGCCATGCAAACGAAGAGTAAATAAAGACGGTATATATGGCATAAAAGGTAAATTAATTTCCTTGTTTTTTTAAGTCCAATCAAATACAAAGGAATGTTTAATATTAATAAGAATAGTGATAATGATAAATAAGATGGTGTAATCTGTTCAAATAGCGTAGAAGTTCCAGAAATTCCACTATCATATAATTTCACAGGTGTCATAAGCAATGTGATTCCAAAAGCATTCACAATCCCTGCAATTGTGAGCATAAATAAATTGATAATACGAGGTGTTGAGTTTTGTTTCATATAGCTCAGCACTCCTTTTTAGGGCTTCATTTTAACATACTCACACACCAAAATCATTTCATTCTCAAATCTTTTAGACAATTATAAAGAATAGACTATTCCATACGCATTTTCAAAATTCATAGTTTTAAATCTTTTTTTAACGATTCATTAAATTGATCAAAAGGAATTGTATTCGCTTTTAAAAACATCATTATGAGCAGCAAATATTTCTTAGCTAATTTCTCTTTTGTGAGTTCATATTCATTTAAAATTTTATTTGACGTAATTTTCACATCAAAAGGCAATCCATTATTTAAAATAATTTGATTTTGAACCACTCATCACTGAAGTGACGAGATTCTTAGGAACAGGTTTCTATCGAAACCTTTTCTACCAAGCTATCCCCGCAGTTCCTGCGG
>URHY01000040.1 GCA_900547815.1 uncultured Solobacterium sp. | reverse complement strand
ACAAGTCTATTTGACATTAATGATGTCTATATCCTGTTTTATTAAATGTGTCTTTGCGTTTAAAAAAAGAGATGATTTCTCACCTCTCAAACAACAATATTAAATACATGAACCGCAATATTGAAATAAACTAAAATAGAACAAGTATCCACAATTGTAGTAATCAATGGACTTGCCATAATGGCAGGGTCTACACCGAATTTATTCGCAAACAATGGAAGAATACAACCAATGAATTTGGCAATAATAACGACAACCATTAATGAAAGAGCAACAACGATTGCGATATTGAAGTTTTGGTACTGAATGAAAATACGTAAGCCATTGGCTACAGCTAAAATGGATCCAACAATTAATGAAATTCTAAATTCTTTAAACATAACTTTAAAAATTTCTTTAAAGTGGATTTCACCCAAAGCCAAACCACGAATGATCAAAGTGGAACTTTGAGAACCACAGTTTCCACCCGTATCCATCAACATGGGAATAAAGGATACAAGTAATGGTACAGCGCTGAAGGCATTTTCATATCGAGTAATAATGCTTCCGGTGATTGTTGCAGAAAACATCAAAACGAGTAACCATAAAATACGGTGTTTTGCCTGTTGCCAAACTGTAGTTTCAAAATATGTTTTTTCATTGGGTTCCATGGCAGCCATACGCGAAATATCTTCGTTGGTTTCATCAACCATAACGTCCATGGCATCATCAAATGTCACAATACCAACTAAACATCCATCACTATCTAGTACAGGCATTGCAATTAAATCATATTTTCTAAATAAGTGAGCCACTTGCTCTTGGTCAGTATGTGTATGTACTGAAATAATATTTGTGTTCATCAGATTTGTGATGTTTTCATCATCATCACTTGTCATTAAACTTTTGGCAGTGACAATACCCATCAATCTTTTATTTTCAGTGACATAACAAGTATAAATTGTCTCTTTATGGATACCAATCTCTTTAATATGGTTCATGGCCTGTTTTACTGTCATTGTCTTTTTTAATGTGACATATTCAGTTGTCATGATGGATCCAGCACTGTCTTCAGGATATTTTAATAGTTTATTAATGGTTGATCTTTTCGTTGAATCCAAGTTTTTCAAAATACGCGTAACTAAGTTTGCGGGTAGATCCTCTAACATATCGACTGTATCATCCATATATAAATCATCCAATAATTCCTTTAATTCAGTTTCAGAAAACATATCTACCAAATATGTCTGCATCTTTGAATTCATGCATGAGAATACATCGGCAGCTTTTTCTTTAGAAATTAAGCGAAATGCCAAAGCACATTCTTTCGCATCTAATTCTTCTAAAAAGGCGGCTGTATCCATATCGTTCATTTCGGAAAGTGTGTGTTGTGCAGTTTTGTATTTTTTGTCTTGTAGTAATTGAATGAATTCTTCTTTGTTCATCATGATTATGTACCTCTGCTTTCTTAATATAATTCAAACTATTCCCATCCGGATCCGTACACATACAAACCTCACCTCCTTATAAACAAAAGAAAACGTCATTGCCTAAACAATGACGTCATTAACCTAAGTATCACCGTTCAAGCTTTAGTATCACAGGGCATATAATTACATTAAGCCAAGCCTTTGCGACTTTGCCTGCTGACCAACGAGTCGTGTCTCCACAACTTTGCGGCAGTAATCTTAGGAAATCCAAATCCCTGCGGTAACCTCACCTACCGTATATCTTTATGTACGTGAAAAGAATAATATAAATTAGTAAGTGAGTCAACCTAAACAGTAAAAAATAATGTTAAATTTTAATAATATGAAAACTATCTTTGTCTTTAAGGATTTCTGGTGTCTTTTTAAGAATGAAATCTAAAAATGTTTTGCCTGCATAAGACAAAGTATCATAATTATTATAGGCAATTCCAACATGACGAAATAGATTTTCTTGAATAGGAATCAAACACAAATCATCATAATCGCTCAAAGCATTTTGATAAAGAATTGAAATGCCTAAATTCTGGCGTATCATAGCTAGAATTGTGGAATCATCATATACTTTATGTTTGATTTGAACAGGTAAGTTTAAAGAATGAAACATATTAATAGGTAAAGAATATTCTCCTTCATCTAATTGAATGAAAGGATATTTTGCGATTTGTTTCATACCTAAAACATTGTATTTAGCCAACACATGATTTTGAGGAACAAGCGCAAACATTTCATCATAATACAATTCTTGATATTGAACTTGTTGGATGGCATCAATACAAGTGAATCCCAAATCAAGACTTCCTTCTAATAATTGTTGTTCAATATTTGTATATTCACTTTGATACAATTCAAATTGTACATTTGGATAAATCTGAATAAACTCTTCCATTAAAGAAGGTAAAAGATGTCTAGACACACTTGTAAATGTACCAATCTTTAATATAGCTTGATTCAATCCTTTCATTTCCTTTTTCTTAGTATGAAGATTATCAAGACTTGCCTGAACTGATTTTAAATAGGGGAGATATGCAAGTCCATCATGACTTAGGGAAACACCGCTTTTTTGTCGAATGAATAAAGTGGTTTCTAATTCTTCTTCCAAAGCCTTGATAGTTTGTGAAACTGCACTCTGTGAATATCCAATCTCTTTAGCGGCTTGACTAATTGTCTTTGTTTCTAATACTTTAAAAAAAACATCGTATTTTGTTAGATTCATATCTATCACATTTCCTTATGGAAGTATTATAAATATTTGTTTTACAAATAACAACACAATTCTTATAATGCATAGAAATAGGAAGTGAAATTATGGAATTTAAAAAAGGAATCAAAGACAGTATTCCAGTTGGATTGGGTTATTTTGCGGTTTCCTTTTCACTTGGAATCATCGCAAAAAATGTAGGCCTATCACCAATACAAGGCTTTTTGACTAGCTTGTTTATCAATGCATCAGCCGGAGAATATGCTGTCTTTTTAATGATCAGTACACATGGTACATTTATTCAGATGATCATAATGACTTTAGTCAGCAATGCACGCTATTTTTTAATGAGCTTTGCGCTAAGCCAAAAGATTGAAGAAAAAACAACTTTGGTTCATAGAATGTGTATAGGTTTTGATTTAACCGATGAATTATTCGGTTTGGCAATCAACCATAAAGGAAAAGTAAACTATAAATATATTTATGGTACCTATTTGGTGGCACTTCCATGTTGGGCATTTGGCACAGCACTAGGAATTATTGCCGGAAATAGTCTTCCTACAAAAATTGTAACTAGTTTAAGCGTAGCACTATACGGCATGTTTTTAGCTATTATTATTCCCCAGGCAAAGAAAGATCGAGTTGTAGGTGTTCTTGTTGTTGTGAGTTTCTTGTTGAGCTACGTTTGTAAAGATATGCCAATCTCAAGTGGAACAAGGACCATTTTATTAACAATCATTATTTCAATGGCAGCCGCCATTATTAAACCTAGAAAGAAGGAAGAAAATGTCTAATCCAATGATGTATGTAGCTACAATGGCAGTTGTTACATATTTAATTCGTGTATTGCCATTAACGCTTTTAAACAAACCCATTACTAATATATATATTCAGTCATTTTTATATTATGTTCCTTATGTGACTTTGGCGGTGATGACATTTCCTACTATATTGTATGAAACAAATTCACAACTTGCTGGACTTGCAGCACTTATAGTTGGGATTGTTTTGGCATGGAAAGATAAAAGTCTATTTCAAGTATCAGTTGCATGCTGTTTCGTAGTTTTAACAATGGAATATATAATATAAAAATAATGCCACAAAAGTGACATTATTTTTTTAATATATCTATTGTATGTGAACTAGCACCAATCAGTTCTTGTCTTTCACAAGTGGAAAGATGATATTTGATGAATAACTCAAATGTTTCATCATCCATCTTATTCAAGATAGGGCGCATATAATCGCTTGGACCATCTGCAGCAATGATTTGAATGCGTTCTAAACCAACTTCTTCATTTAATTTGTTGATTGTATCTAGGCGAATGTAGCTATATAAATCATCAATGTTTGTTTGGGTTTGAAATGTTTCATCTAATTTACCATTATTTAATGATTCTTTAATATGTCCATCTCTAAAACCATGAACAAGAACGCTATATTCATTCATGACGTAAGCAACAAAAATAATTCCATTTGCTTTAGTAACACGTTTAGCTTCGGATAATGCTTTTAATTTATCTTCATAACTAAATAAGTGGTACATAGGTCCAAATAGTAGAGTGATATCAAAAGTGTTGTCTTGATATCGTGATAAATCTAAAGCCGTTCCTTGATAGGCTTTCACATTGCTTTTTTTAGCTTTTAAAACACCAAGATTGTATTTCACAAGTTCAATCGCATCGACTTGATATCCTTCGTTACTTAAGGCAACACTATATCTGCCAGTTCCTGCTCCAATATCTAATATACGATTTTCAGGTTTTAAATATTTGTGAATATATTTCATGCTTGTTGTATATTCAACTTGGCCATGTCTTGATAAGAGTCTTTTATCTTCACAAAATTTACCGTAATAATTTTCTAATTTACTCATGCATTATTTCCTCAACTTCTTTAATATAATAAGGTATATGTTTGGATTTTTGCAATGTTTCATGTATGATTATTTATGGATAAAAACATAAGTGTTAATGATGTAGAAATAGATAATAAATAATTTGGAGGTTAACTATGGAAAAAGAATATAAAGCAATATATGGACAGGCAATGTCGATTGTTACACATAAACCAAGTCAATATGCTAAAAATATTACATTACGCTATCCTATGAAATCTACATTTGAAGGAGACAAGGTGCGTATCTGTTTAGATAACTTTACAGGAAAAGAAGGCGTTGTTTTTGATTCAATCACAATAGGTAGAGTGATTAGTGGACGTGATTTAGATCCAACATCTATTGTTGATATTACTTTTAATGGTTCTAAAGGACTTCACTTAGATGTGGGAGAACAATGTTATAGTGATCCATTAGATTTTAAAGTGCATGAACAAGAAACTATTGCTATTAGTTTCTATTTAAAAGAGTTTACACATTTACGCTGTGGAGTATATACACAAGGACCATTAAGTACAGGTTATTTTGGAGAAGGTGATTTCTCTCATGCAGGTATTATGGATCATGCTTCAAGTATGAAAACACCTTGGGTATTTTTCTTAAGCGAAGTAGCGGTGCTTACAGATGCTAAAAATCAAGTAATTACATGTTATGGAGATTCAATTACTTCTCAGGATTGGCCAGATTATCTACAGAAGTTGATGTGGGAAAACAATAAAAAGGTGTCTGTTGTTCGAAAAGCAGTTAGTGGAACGCGTATTTTAAGACAGTATTCTTGTATCCAATATGAAGCCTATGGATTAAAAGGGGATTATCGTTTTGGACATGAAATGCATGTTGCAGGAAGTGATACATTGATTATTCTGCAAGGAATCAATGATATTATTCATCCTGTAGGTGTCGAAAAAAATGAGTTTAGACCATGGCAAGATCTTCCATCAAGTCAAGATTTGATTGAGGGACTAAGAAAATATGTAAAGCATGCGAAATCATTAGGGATGAAAGTGTATATTGGTACTTTGATTCCGATTGAAGGATGGCGTACATATGCATATTTTAGAGAGAACTTGCGTAATGAAGTCAATGAATGGATTCGTACAACAGATGAGATTGATGGTGTTATCGATTTTGATAAAGATATTTGTGATGGGCATAAGATGCAAGATGAATTTGATAGTGGAGATCATTTACATCCAAGTGATAAGGGTTATGCGCAAATGGCAAAAACAGCCTATAATAAAATGTCCATGGAATAATTCCATGGACATTCTTCATATATGAAAGAAATAGGCAGAAGAGATAAGTATAGTGAGCAAATGAGGTTAACTGCTTATTTCTATATATATAATAGGAGATATAGTTTAAAGTAATCTTAAAGAAGGTGAATGAAAAAATGATTCGAATAGGAGTCTATGGACTTGGAAAAATTAGCCATCGTGTGATTCAAGGAATTCTATATGCGAATAATGCAGATTTATATGCAGTGTGTTCTTCTAGTTTGGAAAAGGCAAATGCCTTTAAAAAAGAATATAGTGCAGAAAAAGCATATGATGATTATGAGCAAATGCTTCATGATCAAAATTTAGATATGATTTATATTTGTACGCCAAATTATTTGCATGCAAAGCACATACAAATGGCTTTGAAGAAATTTAAACATGTAATCTGTGAAAAACCAATGTGCGTATCTTCAAAAGAATTGGATGAATGTTTTGATTATGCAAAGAAACAAAATTGTTTTTTAATGGAAGCACATAAAACAGTGTTTACTCCATTGAATCAGAAATTATTTGAAATGATTTCAAATGGAGAGATTGGACAAGTGAAATCAATAGATGCACAATATGCGACAAGATTAACGGAATCCATTTCTGAATGGCATTTTAATCAGACTGGGGCAGGGTGCATGTTCGATATTGGCGTTTATCCGATTTGTTACGCAAATCGAATGGCAAATAGTAAGATAAAGCAAGTGTTTCGATTAAAAGATGAAGCTTTGATCGAATATGAAAATGGATGTGTGGCACATATTGCAACAAGTTGGGATGTGAGTATGGAAAATACGTCACATATATATGGTACAAAGGGAAGTATTACTTGTAAGAACTTTTGGAAAAATATCGAAGCATTAATAAATGAGAACCGAATGATTGTATCACAAAAGTCAGATTTTACAGGTGAAATTGAGCATGCTTGTGCTTGTGTTGAGAAAGGCTTGATTGAAAGTCCAGTCATGTCTAGAATGGCTAGTTTAGAGATATTAAAGGTTATTGGCGTATGAGAAAAATAAAAATAGGCAGAATTGTGATTCTAGTTCTTGTTTCGATTCTTATTTTGACTGGTGGATTATTTAGCATCCGAACGTTATTTTGGCAAAAAAATTTGGTTGAAGAGAAAAGTTATTATGATTTGGATTTATTCACAATGAAGAATGGGTTGATGACATATAAAGATTCCTCATATGATAAATCGACAGGAATAGATGTATCCAGTCATAATCAAAGTATAGATTGGTCTTCAGTAAAACAAGATGGAATTGATTTTGCGATGATACGGATAGGATATCGAGGGGCTCAAGAAGGAATCTTACATGAGGATGAATATTTTAATTTTAATATTCAGTCGGCAATTAAGAATAAAATAAAAGTAGGAGTCTATTTTTTCTCTAGTGCTGTTAGTGATGATGAAATTGATCAAGAGGTAAATTTGGTATTAAGGAAAGTTAAAAATTATAAGATAGACATGCCAATCGTATTTGACATGGAAGAGTTTGAGCAGGGTGGAAGAATTGATGATTTGACAACTGAACAAAAAACAAATCTTGCGCTTCGATTTTGTGAGAAAATAAAAGAAGCTGGATATACGCCTATGATTTATGGAAATTTGACTTGGCTTTACCAAAATTATGATTTTGATAAAATCTCAAAGTATTCAATTTGGCTGGCTTCTTATTCTTCAACATGCCCTATGGAGGATAAGTTTGATATGTGGCAATATTCAAATAAAGGGCAGGTAGATGGAATCAATGGAGATGTAGATATAAATATATATCTACAAAAGAAATAAATGAAGGTAGAAGAAGATGAATATAATTGAAGGGTACATGCCTTTTAAAGGCTTTAAAACATATTATCGTATTGTGGATGGTGGAGATAAAACTCCTTTAATTTGTTTGCATGGAGGTCCTGGATCCACTCATAATTATTTTGAAGTGCTTGATTGCTTAGCTAAAACAGGAAGAAAAGTGATTATGTATGATCAGTTAGGATGTGGTAAATCATATGTAGAAGATCATGATGAATTATGGAATCAAGACACATGGATGGAAGAACTTGTTGCTTTGTTAGAATATTTACATATTGAATCTTGCCATTTGCTTGGACAGTCTTGGGGTGGAATGTTAGCTATTGCATATGCAATTGAAAAGAAGAATGCCAAACTTAAATCTTTGATTTTATCAAGCACATTATCTTCTGCTTCATTATGGGCTAAGGAACAACATCGTATGATTTCCTTTATGTCAGAGGATGAACAAAGAGCTATTCTAAGTGAGGATTATAATTCAAAGGAATATCTGTTAGCTAATGAGCACTATATGCAGCTTCATTGTGCTGGACCATTTGATGAAAAAACACCAGAGTGTGTCACTAGAGAAAAGAAAGTGGGACAAAGAGCTTACTTGATTGGTTGGGGTCCAAATGAGTATACGCCACTGGGGGCCTTAAAGAATTTTGAATATACAAACCGGTTGAATGAAATTGATGTACCTGCATTAATAATAAGTGGTACAAATGATTTGTGTACGCCATTAGTCGCAAAAACTATGTATGATAGTATAAAAAATGCAAAATGGTATTTAATGTCGGGATGTCGTCATATGTGTTTTGTGGATAATCATAGTATATATTGTCAATATTTAGAGGATTGGCTAGCATCTGTTGATTAAAACAGGTGCTTTTTTACATGTTTAAAAAAAATAGGTATATTTTTATTGTTTAAAAAGATATTCGTGACCCACTGATATTAGTTGTCATAGTTTTTTGAAAATAAGATTTAAATTTTTGAAAAATAAAATGCGTTTAAACGCGATAAATAAAGGCTATAAAAGAAATATTAAATTTTTTTAATTTAGGGGTTGAACACGTGAAATATATGTGTTAGAATACAGGAGCTTGCGATGAAGTGCGAGGTTGCTGACCCACTGAAATCCGTTGTCATGGGTGTGGCCAGGTAATTCGCATGGAGCATGTTTATCTAGAATAAACGAAAGGAGTTAAACATGGCAAAAAATACTATGAGAATTCGCTTAAAGGCGTATGAGCACAGAATCTTAGATGATAGTGCAAAGAAAATTGTCGAAGCTGCGACAAAACACGGAGCTAAAAAAGTTGTAGGACCAGTTCCATTACCTACTGAAAAGCAGGTGGTAACAATTCTTCGTGCAGTTCACAAATACAAAGATTCACGTGAACAATTTGAAATTCGTACGCACAAGCGTTTGATTGAGATTGTTGCACCAAACAAGGAAACGATCGATTCTTTACAAAGACTTGAACTTCCTAGCGGTGTCGACATCGAAATTAAACTTTAATGGAGGTGTCAATGATGAAAGGACTATTAGGAAGAAAATTAGGAATGACACAAGTCTTCACTGAAGATGGTGTATTAATTCCAGTAACTGTAGTTGAAGTAACACCAAACGTTGTTTTACAAAAGAAAACAGTTGAAACAGATGGTTACAACGCAGTTCAATTAGGATTTGAAGAAATCAAAGAAAAACGCACGACTAAAGCAAACATCGGACACTGTAAAAAAGCAAATACAAGTCCAAAGCGTTTCATTAAAGAAGTGCGCGATTGCGACATGGATGTAAATGTTGGCGATTTAGTTAATGTTGATATCTTTGCTGCAGGAGAAACAGTAGATGTAATCGGTACAAGTAAAGGTAAAGGTTACAATGGTACAATCGTTCGTAACAATGCTCACCAAGGTCCAAAGACTCACGGTGGATCTAAGAACATTCGTCACATCGGTTCATTAGCTACAAACGGTATTACTTCACGTCAAGGACGTATCATGAAGGGTACTATTATGGCTGGTCAAGAAGGTGGATATACTACTACAAACCAAAACTTGACAGTTATTAAAGTTGATACAGAAAACAACTATATGTTAATTAAAGGTAACGTTCCTGGACCTAGAAAAGGTTGCGTAATGGTACGTACTGCTAAAACTAGCAAGGGAGATAAAGAACCTGTTACTTTAGTTGACTATACTGCAAATAAGGAGGTTCAATAATGGCTACTATCGACGTAATTAACCAAACTGGTGCAGTTGTTGGTTCAATCGAATTGAACGACGCTGTTTTCGGAATTGAACCACACCAACAGGCTATGTATGATGCATTAGTAATGCAAATGGCAAGCCGTCGTCAAGGAACTGCTGACACTAAAGGTCGTAGCGAAGTTTCTGGTGGTGGACGCAAGCCTTACCGTCAAAAAGGTACAGGACGTGCTCGTCAAGGTTCTATCCGTGCTACTCAATTTAGAGGTGGTGGAACTGTATTCGGAGCTACTCCACGTAACTATGCATACCGCATTAACAAAAAAGTTCGCCGTTTAGCAGTTAAATCTGCATTGAGCGAAAAAGTTCAAGAAACAGCATTCAGCGTTTTGGATAAATTTGAAATTGCTGAACCAAAAACAAAAACATTTGTTTCAATTATTGAAGCTATCCAAGCGCCAAAGAAAACATTGTTTGTTGTTGCTGATAGCGAAGAAGCAACAAACGTTTACTTATCAGCACGTAACATTGCTGGAGCTACAGTAATGGCTGCTTCTGCAATCAACACTTATGATTTAGTAAATGCAAACAAAGTTGTTATGACAAGCGCTGCCGTAAAACAAGTTGAGGAGGCATTGGCATAATGAAAGATTACAGAGACGTAATTATCCGCCCAATCATCACTGAAGCAACTATGAAGATGATGGCTGAAGATAATAAAGTAACTTTTGAAGTAGTTAAGGGTGTTAGCAAAATTGAAATTGCTAAAGCCGTTGAAGCTGCATTCAATGTAGAAGTTGTAAAAGTAAATACAATGAACTGCAAACCAAAAACAAAACGTGTAGGTCGTTATGTTGGAAAAACAAGCGCTGTACACAAAGCTATTGTAAAAATTAAAGAAGGACAAACAATCGAATTGTTCGGTTCTGAAGAATAATCAGGGAGAAGACGCTATTTCCTGAATAAATATTGCGATAAGGAGGAAAATTAAGTTTATGCCAATTAAGAAGTATAAACCAATGACACCTGGACGTCGTGGAATGACAACTTTGGCTAAAGATGAAATCACAACATCTAAACCAGAAAAAAGTTTGTTAGCTCCACTGAAATCTAATGGTGGAAGAAACAACACAGGACGTATTACAACACGTCATCAAGGTTCTGGACACAAAAGAACTTACCGTATCATCGATTTCAAACGTAACAAAGACAACGTGCCTGCACGTGTTGCTACAATCGAATATGATCCAAACCGTTCAGCAAACATTGCATTGTTAAACTATGCTGATGGTGAAAAACGTTATATCATCGCTCCAAAAGATTTGAAGGTTGGTATGACAGTTATCTCTGGAACAGAAACAGATATCAAAGTTGGTAACTGCTGTGAAATGAGAAACATGCCTGAAGGTACATTCATCCACAACGTTGAATTAAAACCTGGTAAAGGTGGACAGATGGCTCGTAGTGCTGGATGTTCAGCTCAAATCTTAGGTATTGAAGAAAAATATGTAACTTTACGTTTAGCTTCTGGTGAAGTTCGTAAAGTATTGGCTAACTGCCGTGCTACTGTAGGTACAGTTGGTAATGAAGATTACAGCTTAGTTAACTATGGTAAAGCAGGTCGTAACCGTTGGAGAGGTATTCGCCCAACTGTTCGTGGTTCTGTAATGAACCCTAACGATCACCCTCATGGTGGTGGTGAAGGACGTACACCTATCGGACGTAAATCACCAATGACTCCTTGGGGTAAAAAAGCATTGGGTGTTAAAACTCGTCGTAATAAGAAGGCTAGTACAAAATTAATTGTACGTCGTCGTAATGGTAAGTAGGCAAGGAGGTAAGATACAATGAGTCGTAGTTTGAAAAAAGGACCTTTCTGTGATGACCATTTGATGAAAAAGGTTGTTGCATTAAATGAAGCCGGAAAAAAAGAAGTTATTAAAACTTGGAGCCGTCGTTCTACAATCTTCCCTCAATTTGTTGAACACACATTTGCCGTTTATAACGGTAAGGAACATGTTCCTGTTTATGTAACAGAAGACATGGTTGGACACAAATTAGGTGAATTCGTTCCAACACGTAAATACACTGGTCATGGATCAGATGATAAGAAATCTAGATAGTAGGAGGAGAAGAAATGGAAGTAAAAGCTACCGCAAAAACTCTACGTATTCAACCTCGTAAAGCAAGACTAGTCTTAGACTTGATCCGTGGAAAAGACGTAGAAGAAGCAGCTGCTATTTTGAAATTCTTACCTAACAAAGGTGGATACCTTGTTGGTAAAGTGTTACACTCAGCTGTTGCTAACGCAGTTAACAATAACGATTTAGATGAAAGCAAGTTATATGTGAAGGCTTGCTGGGCTGATGAAGGAATCACAATGAAACGCTTCATGCCTCGTGCTAAAGGTAGTGCGAGTGCTATTCACAAACGTACAAGCCACATTACAGTTGTAGTGGCTGAAAAAGAGTAGGAGGTAAGCTATGGGACAGAAAGTAAGTCCAATTGGAATGCGTGTCGGAGTCATTCGTGACTGGCAATCAAGATGGTACGCTGACGATAAAGAATTCGGAACATTATTAATGGAAGATGTTAAGATTCGTGAATTGGTTGAAGCATACTACGCTAAATTATCAAACGAAGCTGTCGACAAACGTAAGGCAGACCCTCAAATCTCTCGTATCGAAATCGAACGTACAAAGGGTCGTATGACAGTAATCATCCGTACTGCTCACCCTGGTGTAGTAATCGGTCAAGATGGAAAATCAATCGAAGGATTGAAAAAGAAAGTAGCTAAAATCGCTTCTGCAAAGAACGTTCAAATTAACGTTGTAGAAGTTGCTAATCCTAACTTAGATGCTCGTTTAGTAGCTCGTTGGATTGCAAACGAATTGGAAGGACGTAAATCTTTCCGTGCAACTCAGAAAAAAGCTATTCAAAACACTATGCGTGCTGGTGCTAAAGGTATCAAAACTGCAGTATCTGGACGTCTTGGTGGAGCTGATATGGCACGTACTGAAGGATATTCAGAAGGAGTTGTTCCTTTACATACACTTCGTAGTGATATTGACTATGCTTGGGAAGAAGCTGCGACTCAATATGGTCGTTTAGGTGTAAAAGTTTGGATCTGCCGTGGTGAAGTATTACCTGGTGAAATGGTTAAAGAACCAGAAGCTCCAAAACAACGCCCAATGCGTAAAGGAAAAGGACGTCGTCGTCCAGATGCTCGTTCAAACCGTGCCCCTAAAGATGCTGCTAAAGCTGCAGCACCTGCAGAAAAAGGAGGTAACGAATAATGTTAATGCCTAAGCGTACAAAGTATCGTCGTCCTCACCGTTTGAGCTACGAAGGTCGTTCAAAAGCAGGTCGTACAATTGACTTTGGTGAATATGGATTGGTTGCTGAATCAGGAAACTATGTAAGTAACCGTCAAATTGAAGCAGCCCGTATTGCTATGACACGTTATATGAAACGTGGAGGAAATGTTTGGATTCGTATTTTCCCTCACATGGCACGTACTAAAAAACCTCTAGAGGTTCGTATGGGTTCTGGTAAAGGTGCTCCTGAAGGATGGGTAGCAGTTGTTCAACCAGGACGTGTAATGTTCGAAGTTGGTGGAGTAAGTGAAGAAGTAGCTCGTGAAGCTTTACGTCTTGCTGCTCACAAATTACCAGTTAAAACTCGTTTTGCTAGAAAAGGAGAAGTGAAGTAATGTTAGCTAAAGAAATCCGCGAAAAAACAAATGAAGAGCTTCTTCAGGAAATCGATACGCTTAAAGATGAACTTTTTAACCTTCGTTTCCAGCAAGCCACAGGACAGTTAGAAAATACAGCTCGTTTAAAAACTGTTAAGAAGACAATTGCTCGTATTAAAACTGTATTGACAGAGCGTGAAAACGCTGGTCAAGAATAGGGAGGACGTATCTAATGGAAAGAAACGCTCGTAAAGTATACCGTGGTACAGTTGTGTCTGACAAAATGGACAAAACTATCACAGTTATGGTAGAAACTAAAAAAACACACCCATTATATGGTAAACGTGTTAAATATTCTAAGAAATTTAAAGCTCACGATGAAAACAACGAAGCTCATATCGGAGATACAGTAGTAATTATGGAAACTCGTCCATTATCTGCTACTAAACGTTTCCGCTTAGTAGAAATCGTTGAAAAGGCTCGTGGTTAATACTAGGAGGAGAAAGCAATGATTCAAAACGAAAGTCGTATGCGCGTTGCTGACAACACTGGAGCTAAAGAAGTATTAGTTATCCGTTGTTTAGGTGGTAGCGTTAGAAAATTTGCAAACATCGGTGATGTCGTTGTATGTTCTGTTAAACAGGCTACTCCTGGTGGATCCGTAAAAAAAGGTGATGTAGTAAAAGCCGTAATCGTACGTACACGTCGTGGTGTTCGTCGTGAAAACGGAACTTACATCAAGTTCGATGATAACGCTTGTGTAATCATCAAAGATGATAAGACGCCAAAGGGAACTCGTATCTTCGGTCCAGTTGCACGTGAATTACGTGACAAAGACTTCATGAAGATCGTATCTCTTGCGCCAGAAGTATTATAGGAGGTGTGTCTAAGTGAACATTAAAAAAGGTGATAAAGTAAAAGTTATTACAGGTGCTTACAAAGGCACAATCGGTGAAGTAAAAGCAGTATTCCCTAAGGAAGACAGAGTTATCGTTGAAGGTGTTAACATGGTTAAAAAACACTTGAAACCAACTCAAGCTAATCCAGAAGGTGGAATTGTTGAAAAAGAAGCTAAAATTCACGTTTCAAATGTAATGCTTTATGATGAAAAAGCAAAAGTTGCTAGTCGTATTTCAACAAAAGTTGAAGTTGTAGATGGTAAAAATGTTAAAACACGTATCTTTAAAAAGAGCGGTAACGAAGTGAAGTAGGAGGGTAGAAGATGAATCGTTTACAAGAAAAATATAAAAACGTAGTTGTCCCTCAAATGATGAAAGATTTCGAATACAAATCTGTCATGGAAGTACCTCACGTTGAAAAAGTAGTAATCAATATTGGTGTTGGAGATGCAATCACTAATGCTAAATTATTAGATGAAGCTGTTGAAGAATTGGCAGCTATCACTGGTCAAGCTCCAGTTGTAACAAAAGCTAAAAAATCAATTGCGAACTTCAAATTACGTGAAGGTATGCCAATTGGATGTAAAGTTACTTTACGTAAAGAAAAAATGTATGAATTCTTAGATAAGTTATTCAACATTTCATTACCTCGTGTACGTGACTTCCGTGGAGTTAGCGATACTAGCTTTGATGGTCGTGGAAACTATACATTAGGTATTAAAGAACAAATCATTTTCCCTGAAATTGATTTCGATAAAGTAGACCGTACTCGTGGTATGGACATCGTAATCGTTACATCAGCGAAAACAAACGAAGAAGCAAAGGCATTATTAACTCAAATGGGTATGCCTTTCAAAAAGTAGGAGGAGCTTTTAAATGGCAAAGAAATCAATGATTAACAAACAACAGCGTCCTCAAAAATTTAAAGTTCGTGAGTACACTCGTTGTGAACGTTGTGGTCGTCCACACTCTGTATTAAGAAAATACAAATTATGTCGTATTTGCTTCCGTGAATTGGCTTACAAAGGTCAAATTCCTGGAGTTAAAAAGGCTAGTTGGTAAGGAGGTATATTGCATATGATTATGACTGATCCTATTGCGGATATGCTGACTAGAATCCGCAATGCTTTGCAACAAAAGCATGCCTCTGTCAGTATGCCAGCGAGCAATGAAAAGAAAGCAATTGCTCAAATTTTGAAAAATGAAGGTTTCATCGTAGACTTCAACGTAGAAGGCGATGTTAAGAAAACTTTGAACATTGAATTGAAATACGGACCTAACAATGAAAAAGTTATTAGTGGTTTACGTCGTATTTCTAAACCTGGTCTTCGTGTATACGCTAAAGTTGAAAACTTACCTAGCGTATTAAACGGATTAGGTATCGCAATCATTTCTACAAGTAATGGAATGATGACTGACAAAGAAGCAAGAAAGAACCACTTAGGTGGAGAAGTTATTGCTTACGTTTGGTAATAAATATATAGGAGGATAAAACGTAATGTCACGTATCGGGAATAAACTGATTACCGTTCCTGCAGGAGTTACTGTTGAAGTAGCTGCTGGGAATGAGGTGACTGTTAAAGGACCTAAGGGTTCTTTAACACGTACATTCTCTTCTTTGATGGAAATCCACGTAGAAGAAAATGTTGTCACTGTAAAACGTCCAAATGACGAAAAACACACAAAACAATTACACGGAACAACTCGTGCATTGTTACACAACATGGTAGTTGGTGTATCTGAAGGATTCACTAAAGACTTAGAATTAGTTGGTATCGGATTCCGTACAGCAGTGAAAGGAAACGTATTAACTATGAACGTTGGATATTCTCACCCAGTTGAGATGCCAGTTAAAGAAGGCTTAGAAGTAACTTGTCCAACTGCTACAACTATCAAAGTTGCAGGTATCGATAAACAAGAAGTTGGAGAATTTGCAGCAAATGTTCGTGCTGTTCGTAAACCAGAACCTTACAAAGGAAAAGGTATTCGCTATGTTGGTGAACACATCCGTCGTAAGGAAGGTAAAACAGCAGGTAAGAAATAGTAGTGGGAAAGGAGATCAAAAATGTTTACTAAAGTATCACGTAATGAAACTCGTGTACGTCGTCACAAACGTGTACGTACAAAAATCAGTGGAACTCCTGAATGCCCACGTTTATGCGTATTCAGAAGTAACGCACACATCCATGTACAAATCATTGATGATGTTAACCAAAACACATTGGTCAGTGCTTCAAGTGTTGACATGAAATTAGAAAATGGTGGAAACGTGGAAGCAGCTCGTTTGGTAGGAACTGAAATTGCTAAGCGTGCACTAGAAAAGAATATTAAAGAGGTTGTATTTGACCGTGGTGGATATGTTTACGCTGGTCGTGTACAAGCTTTAGCAGAAGCAGCTCGTGAAGCTGGCTTGGAATTTTAGGAGGTCGCACAATGGCAATGGATAGAAAACCAAGAAGAGACCAAAAAGAATTTGAAGAACAAGTAATCTCAATCAACCGTGTAACTAAAGTAGTTAAAGGTGGACGTCGTTTCCGTTTTGCTGCATTAGTTGTAGTTGGAGATCGTAAAGGCCGTGTTGGTGTAGGTACAGGAAAAGCTAACGAAGTTCCTGATGCAATCAAAAAAGCGGTTGAAGATGCTAAGAAAAACATCTTTACAGTACCAGTTATCGGTACAACAATCCCTCACGAAATCACTGGTAAATATGGTGCAGGATCTGTATACATGCGTCCAGCTATCGAGGGTACTGGTGTTATCGCTGGTGGTGCAACTCGTGCAATTCTTGAACTTGCAGGTATCTCTGATATCTTAACTAAATGTTTAGGATCACGTACAAAAATCAACGTTGTTCGTGCAACAGTTGATGGTTTACAAAACTTAAGAACTGTAGAAAGCGTTGCTGCGCTTCGTGGTAAGAAGCCAGAAGAAATTCGCGGGTAATAGGAGGTAAATCAGATGAAATTACATACAATGAATTTAGCCGAAACTCGCACTGAACGTAACCGTGTTGGTCGTGGACCTGGAAGCGGAAACGGAAAAACTAGCGGTCGTGGACAAAAAGGTCAAAAATCAAGATCAGGTGGAGGAGTTCGCCTTGGTTTTGAAGGTGGTCAAACACCATTAGCAAGACGTTTACCAAAACGTGGATTCACTAACTTCAATCGTAAAGAATATGCTATCGTTAACGTTGAAACATTAAATCGTTTCGAAGATGGTTCAACAGTTAATGCAGCGGCTTTAATTGAAGCTGGTGTTATCAATAAAGAACTTTCTGGACTTAAAGTTTTAGGTAACGGTGAGTTAACTAAAAAATTAACTGTTGAAGCAGTTAAATTCTCTAAGTCAGCTAAAGAAGCTATCGAAAAAGCAGGCGGAAAAGTAGAGGTTCTATAATATGGCAGGCAAGATAAAGGCAATGTGGACGAATAAGGATATCCGCAATAGGATTCTATTCACCCTATTTGCCTTTCTTGTCTATCGTTTGGGATCAGCCATTACAGTACCTGATGTAAATACAGCAGATCTTGTAAATGGTCTTGGAGAAAACTCATTATTTGCAATGTTAAATCTATTAGGAGGTGGAGGACTTGAACAGTTCTCTGTCTTCGCTTTAGGTGTTACTCCATATATTACAGCTTCTATCATTATTCAATTGTTGAGTATGGATGTTATTCCACATTTAACTGAATTGAGTAAAGCAGGAGCTAATGGTCGTAAAACGTTAGATAAGTACACTAGATATCTTGCGGTCGTTTTTGCCTTTGTACAATCATTCTCATTAGTATATGGTTTTTCAAAAACTTATACTAGTTTGATTGTCGGCGGTGTTACAATCAGTAAGATTTTATATATTGCAACAATTTTTGCTGCGGGAAGTATGTTCTTAGTGTGGATTGGAGACCAAATTTCAATGAAAGGAATTGGAAATGGTATTTCAATGGTAATTATGGCAGGTATTGTAGGGCGTATGCCACAACAATTCTCTAGTGCATGGTCAAGTTTGATTACAGGTGAGTCTGCGCCAACGTATGGAGCTTGGTTATTTGCCGCATATATTTTAGTTTATCTATTAATTATTATATTTGTTACACTAATTAATACAGCTGAAAGAAGAATTCCAATTCAATATACATCTAGTTCTATTTCATTAAGTAAACCAAGCGAAGCAAATTACTTGCCATTAAAGGTTAACTCTGCAAGTGTTATCCCAGTTATTTTTGCGAGTTCATTGATGATGGCACCAATTCAAGTAGCTTCATTCTTTCCATCTAATGATTTCATTAAAGGAATGCAAAAATGGTTAGGATTACAAACTTGGTATTCACTTATAATCTATGTATTATTGATTTTATTCTTTACGTTCTTTTATACAAAGATGCAAATCAACCCAGAAAAAGTTGCTGAAAATCTTGGTAAATCTGGATCATATATCCCTAGCATTCGTCCAGGTACGGAAACAAAGGATTATATCAATCGTGTATTATCAAGAATTACTGTACTTGGATCTATAGCTTTAGCCATCATTGCTGTTATGCCACACATTATGCCACTAATTTGGCCTGATCTTCCAAGCTCAATGGCTTTAGGTGGAACAGGAATGATTATCGTTGTTGGTGTTGCTATTGAAACAGTACGTCAAGTACAAGGTTTGATTACTCAAAAATCTTACAAAAAATATTACGAAGATTAATATCTTTAGGAGAATAGATATGAATATATTTATTATGGGAGCTCCTGGATCTGGTAAAGGTACTTTCTCTACTAAAATCAAAGAAGAATTTAACTTAAACCACATTTCAACAGGAGACATCTTCCGTGCTAATATTGCCGGAGGAACTGAATTGGGTCTACAAGCAAAAGCATATTCTGAAAAAGGATTATTAGTACCTGATGAAATCACAAATAAAATGGTTAAGGACTACTTAAATACTTTGGAAGATAAAAAGAACGGATATTTATTAGATGGATATCCAAGAACTTTAGCTCAGGCAAAAGCTTTTGAAGAAATGACTGAAGGAACTGATTTAGCAGTTGAAAAAATTGTTTATATGGATGTTCCATTTGACGAATTAACTCGTCGTATTACGGGTCGTCGTACTTGTAAAAATTGTGGAGAAATCTATAACATCTATTCCAAACCAACAAAAGTTGAAGGTGTTTGTGATGTTTGCGGTGGAGAATTAACGCAACGTAAAGACGACAACGAAGAAAGTTTGAAGGTTCGTTTAGATGAATATGCAAAGAATACTGAACCAGTAATTGCATATTATGAAGAAAAAAATATGGTTTCTAGAATTGATGCGTCAAAATCTATGGAAGAAATTTGGCCAGAATTAAAAGAAGCCTTGAAAAACAAGTAAGTTGCGCTTATAATATATAAGCGCAACTTTGCTTGCGATTATATATTCACGTTTCTGTTAAAATCCGCATGTAAACATACGCATTTTAGCAGGGCCATTAAAATACGTGAATCATTACGTAGGAGGAAGAAAGATGAAAGTAAGACCATCTGTTAAACCAATCTGCGACAAGTGTCGAGTAATT
>URHY01000039.1 GCA_900547815.1 uncultured Solobacterium sp. | reverse complement strand
TAATCATTGATTTAGATTATCAACTATAAGCACGACTGCCTGTCGTACAGAAAAGAACCACATAGTTGGTTCTTACTTACGATTTTCTATTATTGATTTCCAAGATTTTGACAAAGGTACACCCGAACATACACACTGAATGGCTTCATCCAATACTTCATAATTCAAACGAGTACCAACAGAATCACATTGATAATTTACCGCATGATCCTTATCGATTCCATATTGACTTGCCGTATCAATCGCATCCATATTGGCTGCAAGAAATAAGAATTCCCAACCGTATTTTTCTTTCTCATATTCAATCATCGACTTGACTCTTTCTTTTGAATAATAGCGACTCGCATTTTCCATTCCAGACGTAATAATCACAAACATCGTATGCTCTGGAACATCCTCGATCCGAGCATATTTGTGAATATTTCCAATATGGCGAATACTTGAACCTAATGCATCTAATAATGCGGTGCACCCATAAACCTCATAATCCTTGCTTGTCATAAGTCGAACTTCATCAATCGGTTTACGATCATGAATGACCACACTTGAATCATTAAATAATACTGTCGAAACTAAAACTTCTCCGTCTTGTTTCTTCTGTTTGTTGATTAGAGAATTAAACCCTCCAATTGTATCCTTTTCTAAACCACACATTGATCCACTTCGATCTAAAACAAAAACTACTTCTGTACAATTCTTTTTCATCACTGTATCCTCCTTGATTGATTACAGTATAGTTTTTATCCCCATCAAAATGGTCGCCTTAAAAGCGACATTTATACGCCAATTAAACTTTGATCAAACGCAAACAACGCTTCATTGATTTCAAAAACATTATAATTTCCTTGTGATACAAAATATTCAACAATAATATCAAACTTATTTGAATGCGATAAACTAAACCCTGCCTTATTTAACATATCTTCCATATCATCAAGCGATAATTCTAAAGCTAGCGCAAAGGCAATCACAGTTTGTTTAGAAGGTTTGTAGTTGGGATTTGAACGAATCTTAGAAAACAATTTACGATCAATGTTAGCTTTCTTGTAGCACTCTACATCACTCATACCACTCTCATCGATTTTTCTTAAAAGCATCGTTGAAAAACTTTCATCCATTTGATTTAAAACATCTATTAAAGAAAATCTTGGAGCAATGATGGAATTGCATACCAACATATGCTCATCCTCATAAAAATCATCAATATAAACTTCGATGGAATCAAATAATTCAGAACTAATTTTATATGAATTTCGATCATAAACAACTAAATACACCATCATTTCATGATCTGTTAGAAAAGAGACAATGCTATTCATTGCCACTTGTAAAGCTAACTCTTTTGGGAATTGATTGGTTCCAGATGAAATCAATGGAAATGCGATTGATTTCAATTTATATGCATCCGCTAATCTAAAACTAGACATATAACAAGATTCTAACAAGGCTTTTGCCAAATAATTATCTTCACTCCATACAGGACTTGCCGTATGAATAATATACTTACACAATTTATATCCACTTGTAAGACAAGCCTGTCCCACTTTCAATTTTCCTATTCTTCTACACTCTACATCTAATTCTTTACCCGCAAGTTGATGTATGTAATGATCCAAGCCTCCTTTCGCATTAAAACTTGGATTTGTCGTATTCACAATCGCATCCACTTTTAATTTTGTGATATCCTGACGAATTATTTTTATTGGCATAAGCCCTCCTATACAACAAAAGAGCTTTATTAAGCTCTTAGTTTTTCGATAAAATCATCTTGTTTTAAAGGCTTTGAATAATAGAAGCCCTGAATTTCATCACAATTCATTTCGATCAAACAATCCCTTTGTTCTTTGGTTTCAACACCTTCCGCAACCACTTTCATATCTAAACCATGCCCCAAATCAATCGTTTGCCGCACAATTTTCATTCCACGTGGTTTGGCAATATAGTCAATTAAACTCTTATCCAATTTAACCGTTGTGAATTTCAATTCATTTAAAGTTGTTAATGAAGAATATCCGGATCCAAAATCATCCATATGTAATTTAAAGCCTGCATTGACCATTTGATTTGTGATTTCAAGAATTTGTTGCGAATATAAAGCTGCAGATTCCGTCAATTCAATCGGAACACAACTAAAAGGAATTTCATTCTCTTTTATGATATTGATATATCTTTGTACCACATCACTAAAGTGAATACTTGCACGAGATAGATTGACAGAAATAGGAAGAATCGGTAAACCTTGTTTCATTCGATCTTTTTGGAATCGACATACTGTTTCAAATACATATTCATCAAGTTGAACAACTAAACCATCACTTTCAAATAATGGAATAAATAAACCTGGTGAAATCAATGTTCCATCTTCTTTTTGCCAACGAACAAGTGCTTCTGCACCAACAATTTGTTCAGATGAAACATCATATTTTGGTTGAAAATAGACTACAAACTCTCTATTTTTAATTGCATCTTTAAAATCATTTTCCATTTGTCTTTGCGCAAGTAATTTTTGATTCATTTCCTGCGTAAAGAAGGCGATATTCTGTTTAAAATCTTTTGAAATACTCTTCACAGCCATTAATGCACGATCACACATGATTGGTATCTGAAGACTTGTATCTACATTTTCATAAATTCCTAGTTTCACACGAATATTTGGAATAGGTGCTTCTTCCATAATCTTATTTAAATTGTTTTCGATACGATCCACATCAATTTTTTCTTTACTATGGAATAAAGCTAATAATTGATCTCCCTCATAGCGTGTCAATAATCCATTTTTGATATAGTATTTAAACGCATTCGCAAGGTAAATCAAAACTTCATTTCCCTTTTTTGTTCCGTAAGTTCCATTGATCAATTTAAAATCAGCCACATCTAAAACAACGATATTAAAAATTTCATCTGTCATAAAATTAGTCAATGTACGAGCATGATGATAAAAAGCCTGTCTTGTATATAAACCTGTCAACTCATCTTTTTCAATGGCTGCCAAAGTCATACTTGATTCTCTTAACTTAATAACACTATCAATTCGACTCATTACAATTCTTGTATTATATGGCTTTGTGATGAAATCAACAGCACCTAAACCTAAACATTTCAATTCATCTTCCTGCGAATTATTTCCCGTTGTCACAATGACTGGAACACTAGCTAACAAAGAATCTGATTTTTGACGAGTTAAGAATTCAAATCCATCACACACAGGCATTACAACATCTAATAAAACAATTGAAATATCTTTATAATTCTGAGATAGAATTTGTAAACCATCTTCCCCATTTACAGCTTCTAATACATCATATTCATCTTCTAAAGTAGCCTTTAACATTTCTCGATTTAATTCATTATCTTCAACAATTAAAACTTTTCTTCTCAAACCACTTGGTGTAATCACATTGTTGATCATATCCAAATTATTTCTTCGAATATCCAAATCTTCATTCGCAAAACCAATGATAATTTGTGTGATTTTATCATGTTCTTTGATACAACCAAAGTGTGTATACATAAAATGAATTTCGGAATCCGTTTTAGATTGATAATGAATATTAAAATGTTCCGTATTTTCTAAACGAGTATAAAGAGAATTAAACGAAAGTGCAATACGTAACATATCACGATTCTTTTCGTATACACAATGATCAATATATTGATTCATCGCGTCATTATAAAGCATATGTGCAGAAAAACCAGGCAACACATCTGTTTCCTTAAAAGCATGAATCTGTTGAGTTTTGCAATCAACAATATAGATGTTTTTAAATTCTTCGCCTAGTATTTCATAGATGCGATTTGAATCAAAATCTCTCATAATAACCCTCTTCTAAAAATATATAACTAACCAACAGTATTATATAACCAAAATTTAATTTAGGCAACGAACCCATAAAGTGAAAAAAAGTGTCTTTCGACACTTTATCATTATTTACGGTTTGCGTTTACCGATTTCATGATTTGACGAATTTGTGCTTCACTAGGTTTACGTCCCATTTGTAAGAACATTGCACGAATCATCTTTTCATTAATAGGTGGATTTTCTTTAATTTCTTTTTCAAACTTCTTACGAGTGAAGTAGAAAGTAACCAAGCCACCAATGGCAGCTCCCACTATCGTATAAAAAATTGATACACCCATATTTTAGTCAACCTCACTATCTACTCATCTATTCTACTATCTTTTTAAGCTTTTGACAATACGAATTGTCCACTATATTCAGTTAAAATCACTGAAAAGAAGATCAAAAGTCCACCTAAAATCATAATTGGACTCTTTGCTTCATGAAGCAGAACAAAGCCAAATACATTCGCAAATAAAGATTCTGTGCATAAAAGTACACTTGCACTCGATGCATCTGTATACTTTTGTGCCAAGGTCTGTAATTGAAATGCCAAGAATGTTGCCACTAAAATCATATAGCCACAACTCATGTAAGCATGCATTGAAATATTTTGTGGAATTGTCTCCAAAGACAATGCGAAAGGAATTGATAGTAAAGCAGCAACACTCATCTGTACAGCATTGATCGCAATGGAATTACTATTTTCAGTCGCATATTCCAAAGAAATAATGTGACACGCAAAGAACAAGGCACATATCAAAGATAAACAATCTCCAAAACTAAATTGGAAATAGCCTTTTGATAAGCTTAAACACGCAATGCCTACTAAGCATATTACACTAGCGCCAAGTTGTCTTTTACTTGGCTTCTTTTTCCATAAAAGCCATACAATATATGGAACCAAAACTACGTTTACCGCGGTTAAAAATGCATTTTGACCCGTATTTGTCAAAGCCAAACCAAAAGTTTGAAATGCGAATGCCAAATACATTAACACCCCTGAAATACTTCCTCGAAAAAGTGCTTGTTTTGAAACTTTAACATGACTACAAAGACAAACCACAATACTAACTAGGCTTGCACCAATAAAGCGAATCATTAAAACCGTAAAAGGATCAAACGTTTGTAAAGCAGCATCTGTGGCAATGAATCCACCACCCCAAATGGCTGCAACAATTAAGCAAACTAAATTTGCTTGTTTTTTACTCATGCGTTATTCTCCTCAAATAAAGAAGGTTGTTTAAAATCTTCTTGTTTTACCCAAGATCCATCCAATACATTTTCAAGAGGACAGATCCATTCAAATGACTCAACTTTTCCATATGGCGTTGAGAAAGTTGACTGTGCATTCATCAAACTGACTTCTTTCGCTTCAAATGTAAGGATTTCATCTGTATATATTTCAATTTTCGTATTTAGATCCACCATTTGTAAATTGAAAATAACATTTGGATTCGATTTTACCAACTTACAAATACGATTTCCCTTAGCCGGACGATTTAATGGTGCAATTTCAAGTTGTTTCATACGCTTTAAAGAAAGTGTGGTTGTAGAAATCAATACTTGTTCATCTCTATTTTTACGAATACAAATAGAAGCAACACAATCATCTTTGGATAAGTTCATTGCCTTAACACCTTTTGATTTATTAGAAACCAATGGAATCTGTTCAACCGGATACATTAAACCATATCCTTGTTCACTTACTAAAATCACTTGATCATCTGGTTTATAAGATAGAGATACAGATATCATTTCATCCATAGCACCAATTTTCATACAAGTCATCGTTTTATTTGAACGAGAAACCTCGAACTCTTTTAATTCTGTACGTTTGATCATGCCATGACGACTTGCACTCACAACATGTACCCCTGTTTTAAAAGCATCTAATACATAGGCCGCAATGATTTTTTCACTTGAATCCATCTTAATATAATTTGAGATATGGCCACCCAAATCTTTCCATTTTGCCTCTTCAATTTGATAAACAGGAATATATCCATATGTTCCACGATTTGTAAAGAAAATCAAAGTCTGTAATGTATGACTCACCCCATAACAAACCAAAGAATCTGTATCTTTTCTTTGTGTCATTGAATCACTTGATGCATTATAGCTACGCATAGAAACACGTTTAATATATCCATCACGAGTTACAGTGATCATACATTCTTCTTTTGAGATCATTGCCTTTTCATCAATCACGATCTCCTTAACTTCATGAACGATTTTAGAAAGTCTAGGCGTATTAAATTCTGCATTCACCTTCTCAAGTTCTTCAACCATTACTTTATGCAATTCCGATTTATCACGAATAATCTTTTCTAATTCTGCAATATAACTTTGAAGTTGTTTAAATTCTGCCTTTAATTCTTTTACATCTGTATTCGTCAAACGATATAGACGCATAACAACAATAGCTTCTGCTTGTTTTTCAGTAAAATCAAAACGTTCAATCAAATTCTTTTTGGCATGTGACTTATCTTTCGATTTACGAATGATGTGAATAATTTCATCCATTACACTTACCGCTTTGATCAAACCTTCTAAAATATGAGCACGCTCTTTCTTTGTTTTCAAATCAAATTTACTTCTTCGAATCACAACATCTTCACGATGACTAATAAAGGCATCTAACATCATAGCTAAAGACATTTGTACAGGAGCTTTATTCACGATGGCGATGACGTTGTAGTTATATGAAATTTGTAAATCTGTATTTTTATATAGATAATTTAAAATCTGTTCATCATTACTATCTTTTTTAAGATCCACCACAATACGAAGTCCAGTACGATCACTTTCATCACGAACATCTAAAATACCATCGATTTTTTTATTTAAACGAATCTCATCAATTTTCTTTACAAGATTCGATTTGATCACTTCATAAGGAATCTCATGAATAATAATTTGTTTAATTGTTCGCGTAGGTACTACTTCTACTTTTGAACGAATCAAAACACGTCCACGACCTGTCTGAAAAGCTTGTTTGATACCATCAAGTCCCATCACAATTCCACCAGTTGGAAAGTCTGGACCTTTCACAAACTGCATCAATTCTTCTAATGAACAATCTGGATGCGAAATACGATAAATACTTGCTTGAATGACTTCATTCAAATTGTGTGGAGGAATATTTGTGGCGTATCCTGCCGCAATACCTGTAATTCCATTGACTAATAAATTTGGAAAACGTGCAGGAAGTACGGTTGGTTCCATTTTTTCATCTGAAAAGTTGGGTGCCCATTCCACTGTATCTTTATCAATATCTTGTAGTAAAAAATCACTAATTCTAGCTAAGCGCGCCTCTGTATAACGCATTGCAGCAGCTGGATCATCATCGATAGATCCATTATTTCCTTGCATATCAATTAAAGGATTGGTAATTTTCCAATTTTGTGACATACGAACCATCGCATCATAAACAGAACTATCTCCATGAGGGTGATAATTACCAATTACATTACCTACTGTTTTTGCGGATTTATGGTATGGCTTATTGTATGTATTTCCATCTTCATACATCGCATATAAAATACGTCTTTGAACTGGCTTTAGTCCATCTCTAGCATCAGGTAAAGCACGTTCTTGAATTATATATTTTGAATATCTGGCAAAACGATCGGCCATGATATCTTCTAAAGAATTTTTTAAAACATTATGTTTTATTTCTTTTTCTTTCACGCACTTACCTCCTTATAATCATCTTCTAGTGTAAACACGACATTATCTTCAATCCAATTTCTTCGAAGTTCAGCTTTATCGCCCATCAATTCTGTAACTCTTTTTTCTGCCATCATCGCATTTTCAATTGTCACACAAAGTAATGTTCTAGATTCTGGATTCATTGTCGTATCCCAAAGTTGAGTGGCATTCATTTCACCAAGACCTTTGTATCGTGTAATGGTATAGCCATTTTTTAATTCTGCTTTTTTCTCATCCAATTCTTCGTTTGTATATAGATAATATTCTTTTCCACCTTTCGCAATTCGATATAGAGGTGGAAGAGCAATATACAACATTTCATGAGTGATTAGCTCACGCATATAACGATAGAAGAATGTTAATAACAAGTTTTGAATATGCGCTCCATCATCATCGGCATCGGTCATAATAATAACTTTATAGTAGTTTGAATCTTCAGCCGTAAAATTAGCACCTACACCTGCACCTAAGGCATGAATGATGGTATTCAATTCTTCATTTTTTTCAATGGCTTCAAGACTTGCCTTTTCTGTATTTAAAACTTTTCCACGCAAAGGCAAGATCGCTTGATACTTTGAATCACGCCCCTGCTTTGCAGAACCACCCGCAGAATCCCCTTCGACTAAGTATAATTCTTTTCTTCTAGCATCCTTACTTTGAGCAGATGCTAGTTTTCCAGACAAAACTCTTTCTGAACGATTCTTTCCTTTTCCGTTACGAATGTCAGCACGTGCTTTCCTTGCTGCATTACGAGCTTGTGCTGCTTTAATGATTTTTCGAACTAGAGCATTGGCAATCTCTTTATTTTCTTCTAAAAAATAACGAAGATTTTCAGATACCACTGCTTCAGTAGCCGGCTTTGCCTCTGGCGTACCTAATTTTTCTTTAGTCTGACCTTCAAATTGTAAATAATCTTCTGGAATGGTTAAATTAATGACCAATGTCAAACCTTCCCTAACATCATTTCCATCAAAACCTTTATCTTTTTCTTTTAAGAAACCATTTTTACGTGCATATTCATTAAATACTTTTGTGAAAGCTTGTTTAGCACCCGTTTCATGAGATCCTCCATCGCGAGTACGTACCATGTTCGTGAATGAGAAAATATTTTCCTGATACTCATCTGTATATTGGAAACATCCTTCAACAACAATTTGATTACTTTCCCCTCTAAAACTTACTGAATCATGCATCGGTGTATGATCTTGATTTACTTCGTCAATAAATGCTTTTAAACCATCTTCATATTGATATATAACTTCTTTTTCTTCTTTGCGCTTATCACGAACAATCATTTTTAATCCTTTTAATAAAAAGGCATCTTCTTGCGCTCTTTCACAAATGGTAGAATATGAAAAATGAACCGTCTTAAAGATAGTCGGATCCGGTTTAAAGGTTACTGTACTTCCAGTACGATTGGTTTTTCCTACTTTTTCAAGTTTTCCAATCTTGCTTCCCCCATCTTCAAATGTCATACTCCAAATATCTTTTCCATCATGTACTGTAACTTTACACCATGTACATAGAGCATTTACAACACTTGCACCTACACCATGTAATCCTCCAGCACTTGTATATCCTCCATGACTAGTAAATTTACCACCTGCATGTAAAATAGTAAAAATTACTTGAAGTGTACTTACTCCTGATTTATGTTTTCCAACAGGCATTCCACGCCCATGATCTTCTACTGTTACACTGCCATCTTTTTCCAGGGTAATTGTAATTTCGTTGCCATAGCCATTCAAAGCTTCGTCAATCGCATTGTCAACAATTTCCCATACAAGGTGATGTAAACCTTTTGAATCCGTAGATCCAATATACATTCCTGGACGCTTTCTTACGGCATCCAAGCCTTCTAAAATAACGATACTACTTTCATCATATTGTTGTTTTGGCATACTATCCCTACTTTCCAACGTAATCTTTATTATATCAACAAATCAAAAAAAGTGCACACAAATTCCTTCAAATCAATTTGATTATACACGCTATATATACATTATTCATGTCAAATTAAAAAGGTGCTTTTCACACCTTATGCTTAAACTTATATCTACCTTTTCCATGCCCTGTAACAGGTTCAATGATTCCTGTTTCTAATAATTTAGATATTAGCTTAGATACAGCTGAACGCTTTAATCCAACTAAATCCATCACATCACTTCTCCCAAATACTCGATTATACCCATATTCATCAAACAGAATTTCAATATGATGAACTGTTCGTTTACTAAACTTTAAACTTCCAATGTCCACTTTTTTGTAGTCAATATCCACTTTTTTGGTTTCAATGTCCACCTTTTCGGCTTCAATGTCCACTTTTTCTGAAAAATATCCACTTATATGCATTGTACGATTACGAAGTACATTCTTTTCATCCAATAATAGATTTCTAAGAAATAATTCTAAATATTCTGTTGTTTCATGAATGTTTTTTTGTAGATTCGTATAATTTGCTCGAACAAGTGCGTTTCTAAAATACCAAGCATTTTCTGCAAAAATATCATTTGTCACATTAAAACCAAGTGTACGCAAATATTTTATGAAAAAGACAGCCGTTGTCCTTGTGTTCCCTTCTTCAAACACATGAATTTGCCAAAGTCTTGAAATAAACAAGGCAAGATGATGAATAATTTCATCCATCATTAAATTTTTGTAACTAAATTCCTTTTCTTGAGAAAAATCATATTCTAAAGTGGCTTTTAATTGTGAAGCACTTCCATATACAACTGTAGCACCATCCAGCACCCATTCCTTCTTTGTGATATTATATGTTCTCATTTTACCTGCATGGTTATATATACCTTTGAAAAGTTTCTTATGGATAGAAAGATATTCTAAAGGCGAAAATGAAAATGCTGTCTCTGATAATATTTGAGCAATACGCGAAGCTACTTTATCAGCCTCCTCAGTACGATCATCGTCAGAAGTACTTGCAGGGCTTTCTTCATAATAAGTATCAATCAAGTTTTGCGCTTCCTTCAATGTGATCTTACCTTCAATATTCTTGATTGCTGTATCAATTAAATAGCTAGATGGCTTTAGACCATCTACGGCCTGAAGACCAATTGCCGTGCTCCAAACATATCCTCGATTCACAGTATCTAACTCTGATTCTTTAATATATTCTTTAAATGGATCTCTTTCCATTTCAACGCATCCTTTCTAATTCACACCACATATTTTAACATATTTTAAAATTGAAAATTCTTTATATTTCTCCTGTCTGTACTAGATCAGTATATATTTAATATCCGCATTATTTATGTCAAATCATTAATTTTTTCATCCAATTCTCGACTAAGAAGATGAAAACTGCTAAAATAAGTTTCGAGGTGGAAGAAATGAAAACTATTCTATGTATTTTATTGGGTTACTTATTAGGATCTTTACCCTTCGCATTGATTATTGGTAAAGTTTTCTATCATACAGACATACGCCAATATGGCTCAGGCAATTTAGGCGGAACAAACGCCGGAAGAGTTCTAGGTAAAAAAGCCGGCATTTCTGTTATTGTATTTGATGTTTTAAAAGTAGTACTTGCGATTGCGATTGCGACACAAGTATCTAAGGTTGCAGGAATCTGGACAGGACTTGCATGTTGCATCGGACATTGTTATCCTATTTTCGCAAAATTCCATGGAGGCAAAGCCGTCAGCACAATGTTTGGCTTCTTGTTTTCTACAAGCATTTTCTTATTTCAAGATGCAAGCTACTTACTCGTACCATTTGGCATGTTTATAATTATCCTATACTTATTTAAATATGTATCTCTAGCTAGTATGTGTGCAGCTATTTCAAGTAGTTTATACATTACGGCACTTATGCTAGGATTCAATGTTGAAAGCATTTCTGTTATTATCGCAAGCTGGTTAATGACAGTCCTTGTGATTTACAGACATCGTACAAATATTGAAAAAATCAAAAAGGGTACAGAAAATACAATCTCGTGGTTATAGAAAGTTTTTTAATAAACTTTCTTTTTTTATGTCTTTTTCACATTGAACCCGTATCATAGATAATATGAACTATTTATACTATGAACATAAATCAAGCCAGGTCTGTACTGTAAAAGAAGATGAAAGAATGTATCATGCTTGTTTAAGCACACATAATTACTTAAATGAAATGTGTCTAATGAATGGATCTAGCCTAAAAGGAAGGCAAGAAGCCTTTATCTATCAAATGAAGACCAAAAAATTCATTCCCGTTGTTGTGAATATTTCAAAACATGAAGTCTACTTTCCAAACAAATCAAAAAAAGCACATGACTGTATATGGATCAATTATGCCAATATCCAAAATGTCATGTACTATCATTCCTATTGTAGAATTTCTTTTAAGGATGGTACCTTCTTAGATTGCGACCATCCCAAAAGAATTCGCAATTCAATGCACCTTATATTTCGCTTTTTAAATAAAAATACACCGTTTTAAACGGTGTGTTAGTGGCATCCTCCGCCACATGATGAGCAATCATGTGAACAACTAGATTGTTGCATTTGTTCTTCATGACGAAGTGTATTTACACCAAGTCCCTCAATACATACAGTAGCATTATCTGCTAAATTCGATACTTCCACGATTGTACATGCAGGGAATGGTTCATCCACAAAGTTTTTAAATGTATTCAAGAACGCATCTTTATCCTCGATATTCTTTAAATATACTGTAAACTTCACAACATGATGAAGCTGTAAACCATAGTTTGATAAAACATCAATTACTTTATTGATAGCTGTAATTGTTTGTTCCTGAATGCTTTCTCCTAAACCTGTTTGACCACTTAAATAAAAGAAGTCTCCCAATTGAACCATATTTGAAACACATGGTGTTCCTTCTTGTTTTCCTGCTGATTTTAAAAATATATTCATAGTTAAATTCCTTTCTTCTTCTATTATATAGAATCTATATCATCTTCTAAAGTGTTTTGCACTAAAATTTCTCTTGGTTTGCTACCTCTTGAAGGACCAATAATGCCATTCGCCTCTAAAACATCCATTAATCTAGCTGCTCTTGAATAACCTACAGAAAATTTTCTTTGAATCAAAGATGTACTTGCCTTTCTAGATGCAATCACAAAACGTTTCACTTCCTCATATAAAGGATCTGCCGTTACATTTCCTGCTTCATTTCCTTGATTCTGCAAATCTTTTAATTGAATAAAAGCATCATCATATTTAGGCATAGCTTGTGACTTTACAAAGGCACAGATGTTATTGACTTCATCATCCTTGATGAAAACACCTTGAATACGTCGAGGACTTGTTTCACCATTTGGCAAATACAACATATCTCCATTTCCAAGCAAACGCTCAGCACCAGCTTGATCCAAAATCGTTCTTGAATCCACAGCTTGTGATACCGCAAAGGCAATACGACTAGGAATATTTGCCTTAATCACACCTGTAATGACATCCACACTCGGTCTTTGTGTGGCAACAATCAAATGAATACCTGCTGCACGTGCAAGTTGTGTAATTCTTTGAATGCTCGCTTCTACTTCTTTAGCAGCCACCAACATCAAATCGGCAAGCTCATCAATAATAATGACAATACGAGGTAAAACTTTTAAATGTTCATCATTATGCGATAAAACATATTCATTATAAGCCGTGATATTTCGAACTCCTAACTCACCAAATAAATCATAACGCCGATCCATCATTTCGACGATAACTTTTAAAGCTTTATTGGCAAGATCTCCATCTGTGATGACTGGAGATAATAAATGTGGTACATCATTATAGGGTGTAAACTCTACTTTTTTAGGATCAATCAAAACCAATTTTACCTCATCTGGTTTTGCACGCATTAATATTGAAGAAATAATCGCATTTACACATACTGATTTACCACTACCTGTAGCACCCGCAATTAATAAATGCGGCATACGATTTAATTCGCCGTATACATTATTTCCCATTAAATCTTTTCCTAAACAGAAAAGCAACTTCTTGTCTTTCATAGATTCAGGAATTGTACGCATCAAATCCTTCATCTGTACACTTGTCTTTTCGACATTTGGAATTTCAATTCCTACACTTGCCTTACCTGGAATTGGAGCTTCAATACGAATATCTTTAGCTGCAAGCCCCATTTTAATATCATTCTGTAGGTTACTAATTTTATTAACACGAACACCCAATTCAGGTTTAATTTCAAACTTAGTTACACTTGGCCCAATATGAATCTGTACTAGATTTGCTTCAACACCAAATTCATGCAAAATTTCAATCAGCTTTTCACCTTTTTCCTTAGCTATTGTTACATTCGCATTGGATCTTGACTTTCTTTCCATATCATCCAAGACATTTAACTTAGGAAGTTTATAGTTTTTAAAATCTGAATTTTCATCTACCACATAATGTTTTGGTGAAGCCTTCTCTACAACATTCTCATTAATAACTGGTGACTCTTTTTTTTCAACCACTTTCTCTTTCGGCTCGTCATCTACATCAACCATAAAAGTAGGTTTTCTAGGTTCTAAATCACCAATAATTAATGATTCTTTTTCCTTTTCTTCATTTACTGGATCCAATGTTACTGGTTTGATTGGATCCGCATTGATAATTTGAAAACTTGATTCATTAGCATCTTCATCTTCAAAAATAAAATTTTTTCGATCAATAGATACTGGAGTTTCTTTAACTGGCGAACTTTTCATCACCTTTTTTGGTTTTCTTTCATAGCCAGTGATTTTCTCATAACCAAACATCAAAATGGCTAATATAAAAAACAACAGTACCATAATATAGGTTCCAGAATAATCAAATAAAGACTGGAAAATACACAGCAACAAAGCTCCAACTAAACCAGAATATGTTTTTAAATGCCCCATAATAATACTAGCAGCATTTTTCATGACATATTCTAGTCCGTAACTGCCTGGATGAGGTTTGAATTCTAAAATTGAAGAAACCAAACTTAATCCAAGTGCTAAAAACAAGATTCCAAACAAATAACGTTTACGAATGAAAGACTTGTCCTTATGGAATATTAGCACAGAACAATACGTAGCTATTAATATAAACAATCCATTTGTCAAAGCTCCAAATAAAAATTCAAAGAAATGTTTTAAAAAGGCTCCCACAACGCCAAATTCTAAAACGGCAATAATACTAATACATATCATACAAATAAGGAAACACAAACGAAATAAGTTTGAATGCAACCAAGACGTTTGTGTTTTCTTTTTCGTAGATTTTCGTCGTGTTGTTTTTTTTCTGGCTTTAGCCATACTCTACCCCACTTTCTACTTATTTAAGTTGATTTCTAAAATAACCGGTAAAATCATCGGTCTTTTTGCGGTTTGTTTATAAAGATATTTAGAAACTCTATCACGAATCACATTTCTCGTTTCTAAGTTATCATAAGTTTTATTCTCAACCGCTTCTGTAATTGTATCCTCCATGATTTTTGCGACATCACCAGTAATATATTCTGCGTCACGCAAATAGATCAGTCCACGACTTTGAACATCAGGACCATTTATAATTTTCTTTGTTTTGGCATTAATACCAATCGCCAAAATCATTACACCATCGGTACTTAATGTTTCACGATCTTTTAATACAACACCAGCCATATCCCAGTTTTCTTTTCCATCAATCATAGTTTCATGTAATTCCAATTCCATAGAACAAGAAACTAATTTACGATTTTCAAAAGTGGCAACCTGACCATTATCTAAAATGATAATACGACTTGGATCGTAGCCCATTTCTACCGCAATCTGAGAATTCATGTGCAATAAACGATATTCACCTTTGATTGGAATATAGTATTTTGGCTTTGTAAGGAAAATCATCATTTTTAAGTCTTCTTTACTAGGGTGCATAGTCAAAACATTTTTATCTAAGACAATGATTTCCCCTTCTTTTTTATAGATATCATTCTCCATGCTCTTAAATTCATTTTCAACACCCGGAATCACTGGACTTGCAACTACAATAACATCATCCTGATCAAATACAATCGATTCTAATTCGTTATTAGCAATGTTATTGATTGTTTTAAATAAAGATTTACCTTGTCCAGAAATAATCACAACAACATCTTTCATAGAATTATCAAATTCATTCGGATCAATCACAAGTGATGGATCTACTTCATATCCAATTTCTTTTAAGCGTTCTACTAAATCACGTAATTCTTTTGAGTAAAACACCATTTTACGATGACTTGTCATACAACAATCAATGATTTCCTGAATACGATATACACTTTGTGTATAAACACTGACAAAGACACGTTGATTCTCATGTAATTCTAGAACCTGCAAAAATTTTGGTGAAATACGATGACTTGGTGAAGTGTGACCACTTCTTTCAGCACCCTTACTTTCTTGGAGTAGCACCAATACACCTTCGTTGCCAAGTTCAGAAACTGTTGTAAAATCAGCTCTATAAGCATCTTCTAAATCATCGTAGTCCTCAATGAACTCTCCTGAATATACAATATATCCTTGATCTGTTCCAATCGCAAGACCAAATGTTCCTGGATATGCGTGTGTAATTGGAAAAAAGACCACTCTACGTTTACCAATACGTTTTTTATCATTTCGCTTTACAGCATGTACACGCACGCCTGTAATATGTTCTTGGCGAATCATTTTTTGTACTTCTTTAACAGCAAGTGGAGCTGTATATACATCACAAGGGACTTGTTTTAATAAATATGGTAAAGCTCCCATAACATCATCATGACCATGTGTAATAAAAATACCAACAACACGATCTTTGTTTTCAACTAAATATGTAAAATCCTGGATTATAAATTCAATACCTAATGATTCTTTATTATCTGGAAATTTGATTCCAGCCTCAATTACATAGATGGATTCATCCACCTCCACACAGAACAAGTTTTTTCCATCTTCATCTAAACCACCAAGGGCGAAGATACGAATCTTTTCCGTCAATGAAGGCATTTTTTCTTCTCTCATATTATCTCCTTTTAATATTATTATTTTTTTCTAAATTATATCACACTGCTACGCCATCTAAAGAGAAAGTTTTCGCATCTAAGATTTTTACTTCAACAAAATCTCCAGGTTGAATGTTTTCTCCTTTAAAGTTAACTAGCTTTTGTGTATCTGTATATCCCGAATATACATTTTCATCTTTTTTACTAGGGCCATCCACTAATACAGTTACTGTACGACCAACATAAGCCTTGTTCTTCTCTAATGCTAAATCATTCCATGTCTTATTTAATTTAGCCAAACGTTTTCTTTTTGTCTCCATATCAATGGAATCTTTCATACGACTGGCTGGTGTACCAGGTCTAGCTGAGAAGATAAAAGTAAACGCATTGTCATATTTACAATAACGAACAACATCTAGAGTATGCTCAAATTGTTCATCTGTTTCATTTGGGAAACCAACAATGATGTCAGTTGAAACTGAAACATTTGGAATTGTAGTGACAATTTTATCATATAAAGCTAAATAAGATTCTTTTGTATAACGACGTCCCATCAATTTTAAAACATCATCATCCCCTGATTGTAATGGTAAGTGGATAAATGGCATGATATTATCATATTTTGCGATGATATCAATCATCTTTTCAGAAAAATCCCAAGGATGACTTGTAGTGAAACGAACACGAGGAATACCAATTTTTGCTACTTCTTCTAATAAAGTCGCAAAATCCTGTTCATTATCCATATCTTTTCCATACGCATTTACATTTTGCCCAAGTAATGTGATTTCTTTATATCCCTCATCCTTAAGTTGCTGAACTTCTTTTAAGATTTCTGACATTTTTCTCGAACGCTGTTTTCCACGTGTATATGGAACAATGCAATATGTACAGAATTTATCACAACCATACATAATGTTGACCCAAGCCTTGAATGTGCCAAAACGATGTACCGGCAAATTTTCGTAAACTTCTCCTTCTTTCGAATAGATTTTTACAATCTTTTTACCGTCATACATACAACTATAAAGCATGCTAGGTAGTTCTTGAATATTATGAGTTCCAAATAACAATCGAACTTGTGGATATTTAGTTAATAAAGTTTCTACTAAACCTTCTTCTTGTGCCATACAACCACAAACACCGATAATTAAATCTTTATTTTCGCGATATAGACGTTTAAAGTTACCAATCTCACCTAATACTTTTTCTTCAGCATTTTGACGAATTGCACAAGTATTGATGATAATCACATCACTATTTTCCGGTGTTTCATTAGGTGTAAATCCTAATTCATCCAAAATACCTGCAATAGTTTCACTGTCACGCTCATTTGCCTGGCAACCATAAGTTGAAATAAAATATGTTTTACCTCTTCCCATCATGCGAGCTGCTTCTGGAATGGTAAATGTATCAATACGATCGATTGTTTTTGTAGTACGTTTTTGTGCTTCTTTTAAATCGGGTAAAACCCATCCTGGTTTTTGTTTCATATGTTCTCCTTTCGAAAAAAAATGCCAAGCATCAAGCTTGGCAAATGTTTTAAATTTGAATTACTGGTTGATTGCTCCAACTGGGCAAGTTCCTACGCATGAACCGCAGTCGATGCAAGTTCCTTCGTCACAAACTGATTTTCCTTCATCATCTAATGAAAGAGCTCCAACTGGACATCCTCCTACACAAGCACCACATCCGATGCAAGCATCTTTATCGATATTTACTGCCATTGTTATTTCCTCCTTGTTTAATAATTTATACTCAAATTATACTATATCCTAGAAGTGAATCAAGACAGTTTAGTAAGTGCAGGCTTACCGTAATTCATTTACCAAACTAAAAAATTGAAGTCGGGACTAAAGCCCGACATTTTTATTTTGCGTATTCCTGGGCACGTGTCTCACGAATAACATTTACCTTAATTTGACCTGGATATGTCAATTCAGATTCAATCTTATCACGAATATCACGAGCTAATTTTACACAAGTCAAATCATCAACATGTTCTGGATTAACTAGAACACGAATTTCACGACCTGCCTGAATCGCAAACGCATTTGAAACGCCTTCAAATCCATTCGCAATCTTCTCTAAGTTTTCAAGACGGTTAATATAAGCCTGAGCGCTTTCTTTACGCGCACCAGGTCTTGCAGCACTAATCGTGTCCGCTGCGATAACCAAATGACTTGTTAAGAACTTAGGTTCTACATCACCATGGTGAGAATGGATTGCATTTAATACAATTTCTTTTTCTCCATGTTTTTTACAGAATTTGTATCCCAATTCAACATGAGAACCATCTTGCTGTTCAATATTCAATGCTTTACCAATATCGTGTAACAAACCAGCACGTTTGGCAATTTGTTGATTTAATCCTAGTTCAGCAGCCATGCATCCAGCAATATAAGCTACTTCCATAGAATGCTGTAATGCATTCTGTCCATAAGAATATCGATACTTCAAAGTACCAATCAATTTCACAATTTCACGGTCAATTCGGCCAATACCCAATTTGAAGATAGCATCTTCTCCAGCCTTCATGATTTCTTGATCGATTTCGCTTTGGTATTTTTTAACAACATCTTCAATACGTCCAGGTTGAATTCTTCCATCACGAATCAAATGTTCCAAAGCCAAGCGAGCAACTTCACGACGTACTGGATTAAAGCATGTAATCGTAATCAAATCCGGTGTATCATCAATGTTTAATTCAACACCAGTTGCTTGTTCAAAGCAACGAATGTTACGACCTTCACGCCCAATAATACGACCTTTCATTTCTTCACCAGGTAAAGATACAACACTAACTGTCTTTTCTTGTGTTTCTTGTTGAGACATACGTTCGATTGCTAAAGCAATAATATTCTGTGCTTTTTCGTTAGCCGTTGCTTTTGCCTCATCCTCTTTATCTTTGATATACGCAATTGTTTCATGTTCCATTTTCTTTTCTACAATTGCAAATAATTCATCTTTAGCTGCCTGACTCGACATTTTGGCAACATTTTCTAAAACAACAACTTGCTTGTCGATTTCTTCTTGTAATTTCTTTTCTTTTTCGTCTAATGATGTCAGTTTGTCAGCAACACTCTTCATCTTTTCATTAATCTGACGCTCTTTTTGATTTAACGCTTCATCACGAAAATTCAAGTTATCTTCTCTACGTAATAACTTGTTTTCTAATTCCATTGATTCTTGTTTACGTTCTTTAATTTCTTTTTCAGCTTCTACACGCAAATCATGAGCTTGTGTCTTTCCGTCTAGCACAGCTTGTTTCACGCGAGATTCCGCTTCATTTTGAGCTTCTTTTAAAATCTGTTCTGCTTTTTGCTGATTCTTATTTAAACCTGCTTTTGATAGTCCGACCATACAACCAGACCCAATTGCAAGACCTGCGACACCAGACAAAACGATCCATAGTACATCCATACTATTTCCTCCTTTTCGTCCTTTGTTCTAGGTAAAACCAAAAATATTATACACGAAAATAAGTATAAAGTCTATTGTGTCAAATTCTAAAATAAAAG
>URHY01000038.1 GCA_900547815.1 uncultured Solobacterium sp. | reverse complement strand
ACAATAGTTGGGCTTGCCCCTGCGAAGATAGCTAGCTGCCGGGTCCTTTTTTTTACATTTGTGCAGAGTTGTCTGCTTTTTTTTTGTTATTTTGTATCGTATAATAACAGTATGCAAAAAATATTAAAATATTGTAAATCAAAACCTATCTATATCATAGTAGCTTTATTATTGCAGATCATAACATTGTTCTACTTAGTGAGTTATTTTAGCCAACGTTTCTTTATAGCAAACTTTATTTTAATTGGATTTAGTTTATGTGTTTCTATGCATATCATAAATCGTGATTCAGACTCAAGCTCTAAATTGTTATGGGTATTGTTGATTATGGCATTTCCTATCTTTGGAGGTGTTGTTTATTTATTAATTGGAAATCGAAAGATACCTAAAGCATTAATGATTAAAGATAGACAAGCGTATTCAGATTATAAAAAATATGCACTTCAAAATGTTGAAATCTTAGAACATTTACATGAAGATGACTATGTACTTGATAAAATGATATCCATGGCTTGGAGTAACGGTTATTTTCCAGTATATGAAAATTGTTCAGTAAATTACTTTCCTTCAGGTGAAGAACAATATCAATCTTTTATTAAAGAACTGATTAAAGCTGAAGATTTTATTTTCATGGAATTTTTTATTATTAACAAAGGTGTTATGTGGAATACGATTCTGCAGATTTTAATGGATAAAGCGGATATGGGAGTAGATGTACGTGTTATTTATGATGATATGGGATCACTAACATATTTACCTAGAGATTATGCCAAATGGTTAAATGATAGAGGCATAAAAACACATGTATTTAATCCATTACGACCACAACTAGCAATGCAAATGAATAACCGGGATCATCGAAAAATTTTAGTAATTGATGGTAAAGTTGCATTTACAGGTGGATGCAATATATCTGATGAATATATAAATACTAAAAAACGTTTTGGTCATTGGAAAGATATGGGATGCATAATCAAAGGACCAGCTGTAGAAATGTTTACAATCTCATTCTTGCAGATATGGAATTATCAAGCTAGTCAATATACTTCTTATTCATACTTTATCCAAAATCGAAATTATTTTTCTAATTTAAAAAATAAAGGCTTTATTATTCCATTTTCTGATTCTCCTACCGATGAAAATAATACTGGATTACATATGCATTTAAATATGCTTGGATGTGCTAAAGACTATTTTTGGATTACAACACCTTATTTGATTTTAGATTCAGAAATGATTTCTTCCTTAAAACTAGCTGTTTCTAATGGAGTAGATGTACGTATTGTAGTTCCAGGTATTCCTGATAAAAAGATGGTTTATGAAGTTACAAAAGCAAATTTTGATACATTAATTAAAGCAGGCGTAAAAATTTATGAATATACACCTGGATTTATTCATGGTAAAGTATGTATCATTGATGATTCAAGTGCTTTGGTTGGTACCGTGAATATGGATTTTAGATCTTATTATCAACATTACGAATGTGGCGTATGGATGCATGAAGTAGATTGCTTGAAAGATATAAAAAATGACTTTGAAGAAATATTCAAAATTTCTCATCAAGTCAATTTAGAAGAGTGTGTAAATACGAATCCAATTGTAAAAATATATCGAAATGTATTAAAGGTATTCAGTCCTATTATGTAGGATCAAATACCTTTATTTTTTATTTATGAATCATTTTTTTAGGTTGAACATACGAATCAAATTCTTCACTTGTTAAATACCCTAAATCTAAAATAGCTTCTTTTAGAGTCAGGTTGTTCTTGAATGCATGTTGACTTGCATGTCCAGCTTTCTCATAACCAATTACTGGATTTAGACAAGTTACTAACATTAAAGAATTATGTAAGTTTTTATCCATTGTTTTTTTATTTGCTTTTAATCCATCTAAACAATGAATTGTGAATGAATGAATCGTATCACTTAGTAATTGAATGCTTTGGTCCATGTTGTAGGCAATCAAAGGCATGAATACATTTAATTCAAAGTTGCCTTGACTTGCACCAATACCAATGGCTGTATCATTTCCCATAACTTGAACAGCAACCATAGTTAAAGCCTCACATTGTGTAGGGTTGACTTTTCCTGGCATAATACTTGATCCAGGCTCATTACTTGGAATATCAATTTCATGAATACCACTTCTTGGTCCACTTGCTAACCATCGAATGTCATTGGCAATCTTCATACAGTTGGCAGCAAGACCTTTTAAAGCTCCACTTGTATAAACCATTGCATCTTTACTTGTTAGGGCATGAAATTTATTTGCATCTGGAACAAAAGGAAGACCTGTTTTTTCGGAAATGATTTTTGTGACAACTTCATCAAATCCTTCAGGACAATTGATTCCAGTGCCTACTGCTGTAGCTCCACATGCAAGCTCATAGACATATTTTAAGCTATCGATGATTTGAGCTTTACTATGTTCGATCATAGAACGATATCCGCTTAATTCTTGTGAGAAATAAAGTGGTGTAGCATCTTGAAGATGTGTTCTACCAATCTTGATAATGCCTTCATTTTCTTTTTCAAGCTTTTTGATTTGTTCAATCATTAGATCTAATTGTGGAATTAGTTCTGAATTAATTTTTTGTGCAACCATAATATGAAGTGCAGCTGGAAAAGTGTCATTCGAACTTTGAGATGCATTTACCGTGTCATTTGGATGAAGAATGTTTTCTTTAGCAAATTCATTTCCTAACATTGAAATGACTTCATTGGCATTCATATTAGTTTGAGTTCCAGAACCTGTTTGCCAAACATGTAAAGGAAATTGATCTAAATATTGTCCATCCTCAATTTTTTGGCAGACTTCTACAATGGCTTTACATTGTTTATCGTCTATTTTGTTGAAATGATGGTTGGCTTTTGCACAAGCCTCTTTCAATATCGCAAAACTATGAATTAAAGATGCAGGCATTAGTTCCTGTCCAATTCTAAAATTTTCTAAACTTCTTTGAGTCTGTGATTTCCAATATTTATCGGCTTCGACCTTGATTTGTCCTAAGCAATCTTCTTCTATACGATATGTATTCATTTTGTTCACCTCTAAGAAGTAGTTTAACATTTTTTTAAAAAATTGTCTTTAGACATGTTACAATATAGAAGAACTGAAGGAAATGAGGAGTACTACATATGCGAATGAAAGAGCCATATGAAGCTTATTTAGATGATTATAATTGTTTAGATGTATACATGTCTAAGAATTTTTTTGATGGAAAAAATCGAATTTTCCACATGAAAGATACAAAAGATCGTATTATTCCGTTGACGATTCAATCACAATGCGATTTATATAATGGATTCACCCATTATTCTCTATCTTTAAACGGAAATCTAGAGATTGGTCAAGAATATACAGTATATGATGAACACTGCAAAACTTGTGTTGCCAAATATTCTCATATTGTAAAAACAGAACGTTTTGCGAAGGAATTCACGTATGAAAAAAATGATTTAGGAGTTACCTATACTCCTGAAAAAACAACTTTTAAAGTATGGGCACCAACAGCACTTGCGGTTTATGTTGGGTATGTTTTAAATGGCAAAAAAATTGTAGAATCTATGATACGAGAAGATAAGGGAGTTTTCTCTTTAACTATCAATAAAGATTTAAATGGAGTACATTACTCTTATTTAGTACGAGTAAATGGAGAATATAAAGGTGTAACGGATCCATATACTTGTTTTAGTGGTCCTAATGCACAATATAGTGTGGTTGTGGATCCAAAGAGTTTAAAACTTCCAGAAAAAATTAAGTTGAAACCAATGAATAGTGAATGTGATGCGATTATATATGAAGCAAGCATTCGTGACATGACTAGTCAAACTGGTATTGGTGTAATGCATCCGAAAAAATTTGTTGGTTTTACAGAAGAAAACGAGATTACTAAAACCCGTAGTACAGGATTTAGCTATTTAAAATCATTAGGCGTTACCCACGTACAATTAATGCCTGTCTTTGACTTTGGCAGTGTGGATGAAATTTATCCAAATATTTTTTATAACTGGGGCTATGATCCAGTACAATATCGTTGTTTGGAAGGGGCTTATTCACTAGATCCAAAGAATGCAAAGTTAAGAATTGAAGAATTTGCGAATTTAGTGCATGATTGTCATAAGGCGGGTATTCGTGTAAATTTAGATTTAGTTTTTAATCATGTGTATGTTAAAGAAAATTTTGCCTTAGAAAACATGGTTCCAGATTATTATTTTTTAATGAATCGAGAAGGTGAATTTTCAAATGGAAGTTTCTGTGGAAATGATATTGATACACAGCCATATATGTCACGTAAATATTTTATTGAAACATGTAAAAAAATTATAGAGTTGTATGACGTAGATGGATTCCGTTTTGATTTGATGGGAATTCTTGATTATAGTTTAATGAATGAAATCAGTGAAGAATGTAAAAAAGTAAAACCTGATTTTATGATTTATGGTGAAGGCTGGAATATGCCTAGCTTTGTTGCAGAAGAGATTCGTGCTTCACAATTAAACCAAGCAAAAATGCCACATGTTGGACATTTCTCAGATCGATTCCGCGAAGTTGTTCGTGGATCAAATGATGAACTTTCTCGTAAAGGTTTTACGTCTGGCCAAACCGATTTATTTTACCAAGTTAAATGTTGTATGGCCGCAAGTTGCATGGATCATGGATTTGACAGTCCAACGAAAGTGATTAATTATGTGGAGTGTCATGATAATCATACGTTATGGGATAAAAATCGTGTATGTTGCCATGGTGAGAGTCGTGACTTAAGAGAAAAAAGGCAAATTCTTGCGAATGCGATGGTATTACTTGCACAAGGAGTTCCGTTTATCCACTGTGGACAAGAATTTGGTCGTACTAAACAAAATTTAGGGAATACTTATAATCGTTCAGATAACTATAATCGTGTAGATTACCAAAGAAGAGATAATCATTTAGAAATAGTAGAGCGAACAAAAGAATTGATTAAAATACGTAAGTCGCATCCTTGTTTCAGATTGAGTACTGTAGAAGAAATTGAACAAGGTGTTACATTTGATTCGATTTATGATCAAGTCTTAGTTTATTCTTGTCAAAAAGAAACAGATCATTGCGTGGCATTTTTTAATCCGACGAATATTCCTTATGATTATAATTTGAATCAAGAAGCTCGAATTTTGTTTGACAATGGTAATAGTAATCCTTTGGATACATATACTGTTCATATTGCGGCATTTAGTGTAGTCGTTTGTCAAATTGGCTTGACGGCATAGAACTCAAAACATATAATATAGTTTAAATTGAGAAGGAGATATATAATGGCAAAATTTTTTGAAGAACCATCTAGAACGTTCAGTGAGTATTTATTGATTCCTGGTTACACAGGTCCGGATTGTACACCGGATAAAGTGAGTTTGAAAACGCCTTTAGTAAAATTCAAAAAAGGTGAAGAACCTGCGCTTTCTTTAAATATTCCAATGGTAAGTGCTGTTATGCAGGCTGTTAGTGGTGAAGAAATGGCTTGTGCACTTGCACGTGAGGGTGGAGTAAGTTTTATTTACGGTAGTCAAACAATTGAATCTCAAGCCGCAATGGTTCGAAAAGTTAAATCGACTAAGGCTGGGTTTGTTGGCAGCGATTCAAATATTAGCCCTGAAGCAACATTAGAAGATGTAATTGCCCTTCGTACAAAAACAGGACATTCAACAATGGCTGTTACTGACAATGGTCAAGCTGATGGAAAGTTAGTAGGTATCGTAACAAGTCGTGATTATCGCGAGAGTCGTATGGATCATGCACTTCAAGTTAAAGAGTTTATGACACCATTTGAAAAATTAATTGTTGGAAACGAAGATATTACATTATCAGAGGCAAATGATTTGATTTGGGAACATAAATTAAATCAATTGCCAATTGTTGATAAAGAACAACACTTAAAGGCTTTCGTGTTTAGAAAAGACTATGAGTCACACAAAGACAATCCAAATGAATTATTGGATGAAAGTAAACGTTATGTAGTTGGTGCAGGTATCAACACGCGTGACTATGCGACACGTGTTCCCGCATTAGTTGAAGCTGGAGTTGATGTTTTATGTATTGATTCAAGTGAAGGATATTCTGCATGGCAAGCTGAAACAATCAAATGGATTCGTGAACACTATGGAGATAGCGTAAAAGTCGGAGCTGGTAACGTCGTTGATGGAGATGGTTTCCGTTTCTTAGCTGATGCAGGTGCGGACTTTATTAAGATTGGAATCGGTGGAGGTTCTATCTGTATTACACGTGAACAAAAAGGTATTGGTAGAGGACAGGCAACAGCTACAATTGATGTTGCGAAAGCTCGTGATGCATATTTTGAAGAAACGGGAGTATATATTCCAATTTGTTCAGATGGTGGTATTGTACATGATTATCACATTACATTGGCGTTGGCATTTGGTGCAGACTTTGTTATGTTAGGACGTTACTTTGCACGTTTTAAAGAAGCTCCAAATAAAATTGTAAGTGTTAATGGAAACTATATGAAAGAGTACTGGGGCGAAGGTAGTGCTCGTGCTCGTAACTGGCAAAGATATGATGTTGGTGGAGACAAGAAAATGTCTTTTGTTGAAGGTGTTGATTCTTATGTTCCTTATGCAGGAAGCTTAAGAGATAATGTTGGATTATCACTTTCTAAGATTCGTCATACAATGTGTAACTGTGGATGTTTAACAATCCCTGAACTTCAAAAAAATGCGAAAGTTACTTTAGTATCTAGTACAAGTATTGTCGAAGGTGGAGCTCACGACGTTGTCGTTCGTGATGAACATTTCGACGCAAAACCACAATAATCTCAAAAGGACTTCGGTCCTTTTTTTCTTTATGAAAATCGCTTATAATACCTATATGGAAAAACAAAATGATTTATTGATGGATTCAAGCATCCTCTATCGAAGTACACAAAAATATTATGATAAAATGCTTCAAGATTTAAATCTTAGCTATGCTCAGCTTCCGATTTTGATTGAAATCTACGAAAATGAAGGGATTTCTTTGCAGAAGATCGTACAAGTTGGGGGCTACGATAAAGGAACTGTAACTAAGAATGTTCAAAAATTAAATACTTTAGGATATGTATCCATTTTAACGAATACAAAAGATAAACGTGCTAAAGAATTATATACAACGGCTCTTACTAAAAAACATATATCTGAAATATATGGAATTCGTAGAGACTGGTGGCACCATATTACCCAAGATTTAAACGCACAGCAGATTGAAGTCTTTTCAAAGTTCTACCAAACTTTATCAAATCATGCACGTAGCTATGCGGATTTAGAACAGACTAATCTTCAATTTTATAAATTAAAAAAATTATCCTTATCGGATTATGATTCACATTTAAGTTGTTCATTATACACAGGTGGATGCAACTTAAAATGTCCTTATTGTCATTCAAAAGATTTAGTTTATTTAAAGGAAAATAGGTATCCAATTGTAACGGAGAAAATCAATGAATATTTGCAGGGACATAAAAAAGATTTAGATGGTATTTACATTTCGGGCGGAGAACCATTAATGCATGAGGGTATCTTATCTTTTTTACAGTATGCGAAATCTTTGGGTTATAAAATTAAACTTCATACGAATGGCATGTTTTATGATCGTTTAAAAAGAATTTTAAATGAAAAACTGGTAGATTTTATAAGTTTAGATATAAAAAATGCACCAAATGCCTATGCCAAAACATGTGGAGTTGAAGATGTGAATCTAAAAGATATTGAAAAGTCTTTAGCATTGTTAAAAAATTCACTGTTTGAATATGATATATGTGTGACTTTAGTTCATGAATTTCATAATGAAAAGACGATGGATGAATTAGGCCAATGGATTTGTGGCGTGGATCATGTTGTATTACAGCCTTTTGTGGATAATGAAACAACTATAGATCATTCTTTGCATAGTCCTGATTTTGATCAAGTTTTAAAATATAGACAAATTTTAGAACAATACGTTAAGCATGTAGAGATAAGGAGAAATTAGTATGATAGAAGTCGAAAAAAGAGATGGTTCCATCGTGAAATTTGATTCGTCAAAGATCTTTTCAGCAATCTCAAAAGCCTTTGATTCTTTACATATGGAAAAAGATGATGCGATTATTAATTTATTGGTTCTACGTGCTACGGCAGATTTTCAAACAAAGATTGAAAATAATCGGATAAGCGTAGAAATGATTCAAGATAGTGTTGAAAAGACATTGTCAGAATCAGGTTATTATCCAGTCGCAAAAACATATATTTTATATCGTAAACAAAGAGAAAATGTACGTAAGATTCAATCAACCGCAAATGAATATATTCATCTAGTCAATTCTTACTTACATAACAATGTACCTTTAGAAGATGAAAACTCATTGGCGACTTATTCTGTGGGTGGATTGATTCTTTCTAATTCAGGTATGATCACATCGAATTATTGGTTAAGCGAGGTATATGATGCGCAAATCACGAATGCGCATAAAAATGGAGAACTATATATTCATAATATTCATATGTTGACAGGTTGTAGTGCAGGTTGGTCTTTAGAAGAGTTGATTTTAAATGGACTTCCTTCAGTGAATAAAATGATTTCATCATTACCTGCCAAACATTTAGGAACATTATGTAATCAAATGGTTAACTTCTTAGGTATTATGCAAAATGAATGGGCAAGTGCACAATCTTTATCACATTTTGATACGTTATTAGTGCCTTTTATCCATAAGGATAAATTATTAAAAAAAATGGTACATGATTGTTTAGAAAGCTTTATTTATGGGATAAATATTCCTTCTAGATGGGGAACACAAGCTCCATTTAGCCAAATCACGTTGGATTGGAATGTTCCAGATGAATACAAAAATAAAAAGGCGATTGTCGCAGGTCAAGAGTCAGACTTTACATATGGTGATTGTCAAAAAGAAATGAAAATACTTCATGATGCCTTATTTGAAGTTTTAAATAAAGGGGATATATCTGGAAGAGGTTTTCAATTTCCAATCATAGCATTATATTTGCATAAAGATTTTGACTGGATGAAAGAAGAAGAGTTGTTTAAATCTTGTGCTAAATATGGTACCCCCTATTTTTTAACGAAAGAAAAACAGGATGTTGAAGGTTATTTTGGATATAAACCATTATGTGGTAGTATGGGAATTATTACTTTAAATCTAGTTCGATTGGCTTATTTATCAAGTTCAAGAGAAGATTTTTTCAAACGACTTAATAATTTGTGTGATGTCGCAATTCGCTCTTTTGATGTCAAAAGACAAGTATTAAATCAACTGTTAGATGCAGGACTATATCCTTATACTAAAGCTTATATATCCGATTTTAATAATTACTATGGAACTTTAGGTGTTGTGGGTATGAATGAGGCTTGTTTAAACGCAAAATGGATGCAGAAAGATCTAATGAATCTAGATGCACAAAGATTTGCGACAGAAGTTTTAGAGTTTTTGAATAATAAGATTTCAAAACAAGCACAAAAGCTAAATTTAGAGGCAACGCCAGCAGAAAGTGTTTGTACACATTTTGCGAAAATAGATCGAGAAATGTATCCAGAAATTATAAGTCATGGATATTATACAAATTCAACGCATTTAGATGTTGCGAGTACGGATGATGTGTTTGAGGCATTGCGCATTCAACAAAATTTACAGAATCAATATGGCGGAGCTACATCATTTCCCGTTTTTATCGAACATGAAATAGAAAATTGGAAAATGGCTGCTAGATTTGTCAAAACAATATATGAGAATTATGATATACCTGTCTTTACAATTACACCAACATATTCAATTTGTGAAGAGCATGGTTATATTTATGGTAAACAAAGGTTGTGTCCAATTTGCCATAAACCAACACAAATCTATTCTAGGGTATCGGGTTATTATAGAAATCTAGATGATTGGAACGAAGGTAAACAAAAAGAATTTTCAAGAAGAAAGACATATTCGATTTAAGGAGATAAATTATGCGACAAACAATAGGATTTATTGGAGCGGGAAACATGGGTGGTGCCATGGTTGAAGGAATTGCCAAAAATCAATTATTCAATACCATCTGGGTGTGTGATCATCATAAAGAAAATTTAGATCATTTAGAAAAGAAATATGGTGTAAGTACTTCTATGAATGAAAAAGAAGTTGCTCTAAATAGTGATGTTCTTGTGTTAAGTGTAAAACCGAAGCATTATCCAAAATTGATTGAAACAATTAAAGAGAGTGTAAAATCAGATGTGATCATTGTCGACATTGCGGCAGGTGTTACAATTTGGGATGTGAAACATTATTTTGGCAAAGATGTAAAGGTTATTAAAGCTATGCCAAATACGCCAGCTTTAGTTCTTCAAGCTATGAGTGCTATTTCGTTTGATGATTTAGTGACAGAAGAAGATAAGACTTGTATCCTATCGATTTTTAATAGTTTTGGAAAATGTGAAGTGGTTGATGAAACTATGATGGATGCCGTGACAAGTGTGAGTGGATCAAGTCCTGCTTATGTATTTATGTTTATTGAAGCTATGGCCGATGTAGCTGTAGCTCAAGGATTGCCTCGAAAACAAGCTTATACATTTGCAGCACAAGCTGTACTTGGAAGTGCCCAAATGGTATTAGAAACAGGCATGCATCCAGGTGTCTTAAAAGATATGGTATGTTCGCCTGGTGGAACAACAATCGATGCAGTGTGTGAACTTGAAAGAACAGGCTTTAGAGCGAGTGTTGAATCGGCAATGCGTGCTTGTAATGAAAAATCTAAGAAGATGACGGAGGGAAAATAGATATGAAAAATATTTGTATTGGATTATTTGAGGGGGAAACATTACCGGAAAGTTTAGCGGCTTTCAAAGATGTGAAATTGGATTTAGAATTTGGTAAGATTACAACAATTCATACATTAAATCAATTGGATTGTGAAAAAATCGTAGTCGTTGGTTTGGGTGATGGTAAAAAGAACATTAAGGAAGCTTTTAGTAAAGTCGATGCGGATGACTATTTAGTATATGTCAATGAAAACACGGCGTATGCGGCTGGTTTTGGACTTGTGTATGGGGCGTATAGTTATAAGGAAACAAAGGTGTATGATTTTGAAAGTGATGGATTTACGGCTGAGTTTGAAAAAGGGAAAACAGTTGCTTCCATTGTGAATCATGCGCGTGAAATGAGTGATATGCCATCTAACTTTTTAACACCGGATCATTTGGTGGATGAAGCAAAGATGGTTAGTGAAAAGTATGGTATGGAAATTGAAGTTTTAAATAATGACGATCTTGAAGAACTTGGTGCTGGTGCGTTATTAGCAGTTAATCAAGGATCTGACAGACCATGTTATATGGTTGTCATTCGTTATGATGGTGGAAAAGAAGAAGAGGATTATACAGCACTAGTTGGTAAGGGTCTTACTTATGATGCAGGTGGCTATAATATTAAATCGAATATGCACGGCATGAAGTATGATATGTGTGGGGCTAGCAATATGCTTTGTGCTTTAGAATTAGTAGCTGAATTAAAAATAGAAAAGAATATTGTGTGTGTTTTACCAATTACTGAAAATAAAATCAATGGACATGGCTTTGTCGATGGGGATGTGATCACAAGTTTAAGTGGTAAGACGATTGAAGTCACAAATACGGATGCAGAAGGAAGATTGATTTTGGCAGATGCCTTGACAATGGCTCAAAAATTAGGGGCTACTCGTGTCATTGATATGGCAACTTTAACGGGTGCTTGTGTTCGTGCTTTAGGAAGTACATATACAGGAATCTTTAGTAATGATGATAGTTTCTATTTGCCTTTTTTAGGGGCTTCAAAAGCTACAAAAGAACAGATTTGGCGTTTACCTGTAGATGAATATTTCCATTCGGAATTAAAGTGTTCTAAGGTAGCGGATATTGTCAACTCAAAGACTTTGGGTGGAAATGCAAGTCTAGCAGCGGCTTTCTTGGAAGAATTTATTGAAGAAGGCACGAAGTGGATCCACTTGGATATTGCGGGAACAAGCGATAAGGATGAAGTGGCTACGGGTGTCATGATTGAGACGATTGTTCATTTCTTTGAAAATGAATGTAAATAAAATGTAACCTATTGAAATAAATTACAGAACGTGGTATCATCATACGTGTTTAGAAAAGAGGACAAATTAATGGAAGTACAATTTGTAGAAAGTAAAAACTTAAAAGAAAAACCAACCGGAGCTTTAGGTTTTGGAAAATACTACACAGACTATATGTTTGTGATGGATTGGGATGCTGGGCAAGAATGGCATGACGCAAGAGTCGTACCTTATGGACCATTAGAATTTGATCCAGCGAGTATGGTATTGCACTATGCACAAGAAACATTTGAAGGTATGAAGGCATATCGTACTAAGGAAGGTAAGGTTCAATTGTTTAGACCTGAAATGAATGCGAAGCGTTTTGCGAATTCAAATAAACGATTAAGTATGCCAACTTTACCTGTAGATATGTTTGTAGATGCTGTAAAAACAATTGTAAAATATTCTCAAGACTGGATTCCAACTGGAGAAGGTGAATCTTTATATATTCGTCCATTTATGTTTGCGACTGAAGCTGCGATTGGTGTGCATGCTGCGAGTCATTATAAATTTATGATTATTTGTTCGCCTGTTGGTGCTTATTATGCAGAAGGTGTGAACCCAGTTAAGATCTATGTTGAAGATGAATATGTTCGTGCTACTAAAGGTGGTACAGGATTTACTAAATGTGGAGGAAACTATGCCGGTAGTTTAGCTGCTCAGGTGAAAGCTGAAGAATTAGGTTATTCTCAAGTATTGTGGTTAGATGGTGTTCATCGTAAGTACATTGAGGAAGTAGGTTCTATGAACGTTATGTTTGAAATTGATAATAAGATTGTGACAGCTCCATGTGAAGGTACTGTACTTCCTGGTGTTACTCGTGATTCAATTTTACATATCTTGAAAGACTGGGGATATGAAATTGAAGAAAGACATTTGTCTGTAGATGAATTGATGGAAGCTGGTCACAATGGTAAACTACAAGAAGCTTGGGGAACTGGTACGGCAGCCGTAATTAGTCCAATTGGTGAATTGTACTATAAAGGTGATAAAGTAACTGTTTCTGATTTTAAAACAGGTGAATTAACACAAAAACTATATGATACGTTAACAGGTATTCAATGGGGAACGATTGAAGATCCTTATGGATGGACTGTTGTAGTTGACTAATTTAATAAAGGTGTACATTGTACATCTTTTTTTTTGATATCTAGTTTTCTTTGTACCATCATTTTTAAAATGACAATGGACTAGGCCTTCTATATTTTTTGGCTTTTTACTGTACAAAAAAATAGAGATTTCTCTCTATTCTTGTTCGTATTTTTTTAGTGTATATTCAGTATGCATCTTATAGATGATGCATTGAATGACATTATCCATGAGTTCTTGTTCATGGTTAGTGTTTTCAAATTCGATGGTATTACGATTATTTTCAAAAACGTCATTTAATGAATCTTCAAATCGCGATATAAATAAGTCATAGGCTTGTTCAATGGTTGAATCTTTCATATTTGTATAAATATGAAGTAAAGATGTGATTTGTTGCATAGAATAACATCTTTTTAGAATGGTTAAAACTAAAAAGTAAGCTAAATGACTTTTTGTATAATGCTTTTTTACGGGAGGATGAACAATACCTGTTTTGACATAGTTGTTGATCATAGATTTTGTGATGAACTTTTCATCATAGAAATAGGTATCTTTTAATTTGTCATTCATATAAGTAATGACTTGATCCATGTAGAGTTCAATTTCAGGTAAGTCGTTCCATCTAGGAAATGTATAATTTTTCATGATTATAGTGTAACATAAAATAAATTGTTACACAATCTAGAAATTAATACTAGATGTATTGACTTATTGTTATATCTATATTATTGTTTATCTAAAGAGAGGTAAAAAAAGAATGATTCATATTATTTCTGATTCGTCGACTTTATATTCGATTGAATCGGCAAAGAAAAAAGGGTTGTCGATTGTTCCTTTGAATATTACTGTTGATTCACAAACATATCGAGATTTTGAGGATATCACGAGTACACAATTATTAACGATGATTGAAGAGCACAAGATTCCAAAAACATCACAGCCAAGTCTAGGTGAAAAGATAGACTTATATAATGAATTGACTAAAGATGGAGATGAAGTCATTGATATCGCAATGGCATCTGGACTTAGTGGTACCTATCAAACGGCTATGATGGCTAAAAATTCTTGTGACAATCCAGATTTAGTTCATGTAGTAGATTCACAAACATTATGTGGACCACATCGTTTAATGGTGGATACGGCTTTAGAAATGGCAAATAATGGGGCAAATGCCAAGGAAATCGTAAAAATGATCGTACAAAGTCGTATGCAGGAAGAGTCATATCTTGTTCCTGTAGATTTTCAATTCTTAGTTCGTGGCGGAAGAATCAAAGGGTTAGCTGCTACTTTGGGTGGCGCATTAAAATTAATTCCAATTTTGAAAAAAGGCGTTGATGGCATGGGCTTAGATAAGTTTGGTGTCAGTCGTACCTATAAAAAAGCTGTCAATATGGTGGTTGAAGATTTTAAAAATAATGGTTTTGATTCAAATTATACTTTCTACATTTCGCATGCCTTTAATGAAGAATTGGCAATGATGTTTGAAAAGAAGATCAATGAAACTTTTGAAGGCGCAAAAGTTGTGATTTATCCTTTATCTCCTGCATTTATTACGCAGGGCGGTCCTGGATGTGTAGCTGTACAGGCAATAAACATGGCTTAGGAAATTTCCTAAGCCATGTTTTTTTTCTCTTTTCTTTACTTATTTTAGAATACTATTTGACCAAAGTAAGCTATAAAACTCATTGCGATAATGAAGGCGAGTCCATATGGTAAGATTTTTGATAATAGTTTCGAATCTTGTCCTTGACCATCCACACTGCTAAGTGCAATTGCGATGGATTGTGGTGATAACATTTTACCAGCCGCAACACCTAGTGAGTTTAATGCGACGATCCAATATGGATTGGCATTTAAACTTTGAGCAGCACTTTCTTGTACTGCACCAAACAATACACCTGAACTTGTTCCTGAACCCGTTACAAATGTTCCTAAACATCCGATCCATGGAGCAAAGAATGGATAGAAACTTCCAGTAACAGCAATCGCAAAGGATGCGATAGAAGCAATCATACCTGCATATCCCATGATTTTCGCACATCCTAGTACACATAACATAGTGATAATGGTTTGTGACATTTGTTTAAGGGTTGCGACAAATACCACTTTAAAATCTCTAAATGTAGCTTTTTGGATTAGACCACCCAAAATAGCAGATAAGAAGATCCATACGCCGGGAGTATTGATCCATGTAAATGTCATTGTACTTGGGTTTTCACCAGTATAAATTATTGCATTTGAAGCAAATTGTGACAAATATGTATTGATTGGGGTAACTAATTTGGATGTTGATAATAAGAAAATAAAGATAAAGATAAATGGAGACCAAGCTGTTAATGCTTTTTTAATTGTGATTTTTTCATTCGATTCTAATTTCATTTCATATTCTGGATTTGGTTTTACTTTAGAACCCAAAAGAATTGTACATAATAATGAACAAACACTTCCCACAACAACACAAAGTTCAGCGCCTACAAATTTAGCAACTATCATTTGTGGAATTAGAAAACTTAAGCCTGATAGTAAAGTTACAGCCGTAACACCTTTTAATGCCTTCACACCTTTTCCTGTCACCATTACGATCAAAAATGGACATAATAACATAAATGGTGCTAATTGAAGTGTTTGCGTAAATGCAAGTTGTGCATTTTCAAGTCCAACTAAATTAGCCAAAGTGACTGTTGGAATACCGATGGAACCAAATGGAGTTGGAACACCGTTGGCAATCAAGCAGACTAAGCATGAAAATAATGGTTCAAAACCTAAAGCTACAAGCATACTTGCAGGGATGGCAATTGCAGTTCCAAAACCGGCCATACCTTCCATAAATCCCCCAAAACACCATGCAACAAGTAATACTAAAATTCTTTTGTCGCTAGAAACACTAGTAATCATTTGTTTGATAACTTCCATGCCACGTGTTCTTAAAGATAAGTTGTATGTAAATACGGCTGCGATAATGACAACAATGATTGGCCATAGTGCCATCAAGAAACCTTCGCAAGCAGCACTTATTGTATTTAGAAAACTTTGGTGCCAAATTGCAACAGATAATAGTGCAGAAATAATTAAAGAACCAAAAGCAGCTTTATATGTGGGCCATCCAAGTACGGTTAACGCAAATATTAGCCATAAAATGGGACAAAGCCCCAAAATAAAATATAAAAAATTCATATCCTCTCTCCCTTGTACGTTCGAATTATATCAGAGTGTATATGTTTGTCAAAAGAAAATCGCTAAAAATAGGCATGTAAGCGTAATCAAACAACAATTGAGGATTAAATATGTGGTTATTATTTGAATAACTAAGGAGTTAAAAAAATAGTACAATTTTTGACAATCTTGTGGCCTTTTTTTATTAAATGATGTATTATAGTGGTACAAAGTAGCATATTGTGTCATAGAGTGGGGGTGAAGACACATGTTCATGGGGGAATACGCGCATAACATAGATCGTAAGGGGCGATTGATTATGCCAGCAAAGTTTCGTGAGGAACTAGGTGAACATGTTGTCGTTAACCGAGGACTTGATGGATGCCTGTATGTATATACGGTAGAGCAGTGGCAGCAAGTGTATCAAAAGCTATCAACTTTGCCTTCGACAAATAAAGATGCGCGTATGTATCAGCGTATGATGTTGTCAAAAGCAGCAGAATGTGAAATGGATAGTCAAGGTCGAATTTTGATTCCATCCTCTTTAATTGCCTTGGCTGGACTTGAAAAAGAATGTTTGATTATAGGTGTAGCGAATCATTTGGAAATTTGGTCTAAAGAACGCTGGGAAGCTTTAGAAGAAGAGCAAAGTGCTTCTTTTGAAGAAGCTGCAGAACACTTATCAGAAATTATGGGGTAGTAATGAATGGAACATATTAGTGTATTATTGAATGAATCGATTGACATGCTACAGATAAAAGAAGATGGAATTTATGTAGATTGCACACTGGGCAGAGGGGGGCACAGTAGTGAAATCTTGAAACGTTTAACAAGCGGACATTTGTATGCGTTTGATTGTGATCAAAATGCGATTGATGAAAGTGCACCTCGGTTGCAGGCTATTGGCAATCATTTTACGTGCATTCATTCTCCCTTTGAAAATTTGAAGAGTGAATTGGCTAAACGTGGTGTATATGCTGTTGATGGGATCTTTATGGATCTTGGGGTATCAAGCCCACAGTTCGATGATGGTCAAAGAGGGTTTAGCTATCGAATGAACGCTCGTCTGGATATGCGTATGGATCAATCACAAGACTTAGATGCATATGGTGTAGTGAATACGTATGACAGAGAAGACTTGATTCGTATATTAAAACGTTATGGTGAAGAGCCTTTTGCTGTAAAAATTGCTGATAAAATCGTGAAAACTAGAGAAGTTGCTCCAATCGAAACAACATTTGAATTGGTAGATGTAATAAAATCTGCACTTCCAGCAGCTGTTTTAAGAAAAAAAGGGCATCCGGCAAAACAGACATTTCAGGCGATTCGTATTGAAGTTAATCATGAATTAGATCAATTAGAAACGGTTCTACAAGATGGTTTAACGTTGTTGAAACCACATGGAAGAATGGCAGTGATTACTTTCCATTCTTTAGAGGATCGTATTGTAAAAGAAATTTTTAAAGAGGTGGCCGTAGCAAAAAAAGTGAATAAAAGGCTGCCACAAGTGGGGACAGAAAATTTAGAATATCAACTGGTGAATCGAAAACCGGTTTTAGCAAGTAGTGAAGAATTAGAAAATAATAACAGAGCGCATAGCGCAAAATTAAGAGGGATAGAGAAGAAAGGATGATGCGTATGCAAAGGAAGTTTAATTTAACAAGGGCACTTGTTTTAACTTTGTTTGTATTATCATGGGTCTTCTACTTCGCATCAAAAACATATGTAAGTTCCGTGAATCTTTCACTTTCAGTTCAAGAAAGTGAATTGAGTAGTGAAATTGCACAAAAAGAACAAACCGTAGAAGAGCTCCAGAATGAAGTCAATACGTTACAGGAAAAGGGCAGATTGTTAGGAATGCTTGACAACGAAGTCTCAGATAATGAAAATAATATATATGTAATGAGTGACTAGATGGAGTGGTGATGTGTAATGTCGGTTCGTAAAAGTAATAAAGAACTATTTAAAATGATTCGAAGAATGACGTTAATTGGAACATTAGTGGTAGCTAATGTTCTTTTCACTATGGTGAGCCATAAGCATTTGTGGTCACAAAAAGATGTTTTGGATAAACGTATCGCATCAAGTATTGTAGAAAAAACGATTATAGCTAAAAGAGGAACGATATATGATCGAAATCATACTGTGATTGCTCAACAAACACAGTCTTATACAATTGTTGCTTATTTGGATACTGGTGTTATTGATGCGAATGGAAATCCAAATTATGTTAAGGATATAAAATCAACGGCTGAAAAATTAAAGAGTGTACTTGGTGATAATGTGAATGAAAAAACGTTGATCAAGATTATGAAATCAGCTAAAAAAGCTGGGAAATCACAAACAGAATTAGGTACAGGAACGAAGCGTATTAAAAAGAGTGTGATGAAGGAAATAAAAAAATTAAAACTTCCGGGCATTAGCTTTATTGATGCCGTGAGTCGTTATTATCCTACAACTCCATATTCGTCTAACTTAGTTGGATTTGCAGCATATGATGAAGATAAACAGTCGATTGAAGGAAAAATGGGACTTGAATTATCTTTAAATGAACTTTTAAAAGGAAAAAATGGTTCGGAACAATATCAGCAGACTGTTGATGGATCAAAACTTCCAGGTACAACAAAAGTGATTGAACAAGCTAAGAATGGAAATGATATTGTTTTGACATTGGATTCAAGTTTACAGGAAACAGTTGAAAGTCAGTTGCAGTCTACAATGGAGGATGAAAAAGCAAAATCAGCTTGGTGTCTTGTGATGGAAATTGAAACGGGTAAAATCTTAGCATGGGCAAGTTATCCAACGTTTGATCAAAATGAGCATAAAGAAATTCCAAGCTATCAAGACGCAATTTCTACAAGTACATATGAGCCTGGTTCCGTTATGAAACCATTTACTTATGCAGTTGCGATTGATACGAATGTGTATCCATACAACAAGACTTTTACGGCTTATCAATTCTGGTATAATTATGATCCAAATACAGGTAAGATTACGCGTATACCAAATGAGTCAAAAACTCCATATCCATATATTGCAGATGCACTTGATGAAGATTTTGGAACAATCACATTTGATCAAGGTTTAGCATTTTCAAGTAACGTAGGTATTTGTGAATTATTGGCAAATTATATAAATTACAATCAGTATTGTGATTATTTAGATAAATTCGGCTTCTTTCAAAAAGTGAATACGCCATATGTTGAGCAATCTTTGGGGGTTAAAAACGTTGGTTTACCAACTGATTATTTGTCGACAGGTTTTGGACAGGCAAGTTCAATTACAGTTTTACAATTATGTCAGGCATATACGGCAATTTTTAATGATGGAACAATGGTACGTCCATATGTTATTGATTCCATCGTAGATAGTGACACGTCTCAAGTGATAAAAAAGTATAAGAAAAAAGCGGTTGGAACGCCGATTTCAAGTCAGACGGCAAAAGAAGTTCAAGAATTGATGTCGCATGTTACGGATGATGGAGCGAGTGGTTCGCGTTTTAAAATTGATGGTGTAGATATGTTGATGAAAACGGGTACGGCCCAACTTTACAATGAAAATATTGGAAAATACGATCCGACGTATCATACTTCAAGTGTTATGGCGGCAGCTCCTGCAAATGATCCAAAAGTCATGGTGTATTATGGCTTGGTTTCAGGAAATATTACTTCATATTCAGCGGAACCATTTAAAAAAATTATGCGTGAAACTTTGCAGACATATGGTGTTTCAACAACACCAGCAAGTGATGCGCAAGATACGTATGAAACTTGGGAAAGTTATTCAATGCCAAGTCTAGTAAACCATACGATTGATTATGCGTACGAAAAAATGAATGGTAGAAATATTCATTTTGAAGTGATTGGGGATGGATCAAGTGTAACAAGTCAATATCCAGATGCGAAAGCTACAATCAATTCAAATGATCGTGTATTCGTCTTAACAAATGGAACTAAGATTACAATGCCAAACATGACGGGTTGGACGCGTAAAGATCTAACTGTTTTCTGGCAATTGACGGGAATTAGTATTAAAACGAGTGGTTATGGTAAGGTTACAAGTCAAAATGTAGAAGAAGGAACGACTATTTCTACGGATACAAAAATTGAGGTTACTTTAGAATAAGCGTCTATTATAGGCGCTTTTCTTTTTGATATATAAATGAGAGTTGACAAAATCATTTTTATATATGAAAATTATATAAAAGTGAAAGAGGAGAG
>URHY01000037.1 GCA_900547815.1 uncultured Solobacterium sp. | reverse complement strand
AGTTGATAATCATTGATTTAGATTATCAACTATAAGCACGACTGCCTGTCGTACAAAAAACGAGATGTTAGTTCATCTCGCCTTACTTCACTCCATGACTTTTTAAATAAGAAGGAATGATTTTTATAAAACAAATGACAGTCACAATACATGCATAAATATCGGCTATTGGTTGTGCATAGAAAATATTAGAAACCCCTAAAAAAGCAGGCAATAAACATGTACAACCCAAATACATCATCTTACGATTTAATGATAAAAATAATGATAATTTTACATTAGATAATCCTGTAATTCCATCTACTAAAACATATTGAATGGACATCATTAAAATACCTAAACAGAAGATTTTAATAGCCCTATCTGCGATTGGTATAGTCATGGCATCATTAGTAAACATAGCCACAAATACATTTGAGTAACACATTGAAATGATGAACATGATCAAACAAAATAAAAACGCAAATGAAATCACAATTTTAAAGGCTTCTTTGATCTTCTTTAAATTTTGCGAACCAAAATGATACGCAAAGATAGGTTGTGTACCCGAACTAATACCAAGCAATGGTCCTGTAATCAACAAGAAATAGCTTTGAGCTACAGTAATAGCCGAAATATAAATATCACCCATATTTCCACCATACTTTTGAAGCATCATATTCATCACTATTAAAATAATTGAATCGGATGCGATAATCAGAAATGGAGAAAATCCAAGTTTTACAATATGCTTCATCTTCTCTATAGATAATTCTTCTTTATGAAGTTTGATTTTCGATTTGAATCTTAAAAAACAAAGCACAAACATACACGATATAAATTGTGCTACAACTGTACCAATAGCAGCTCCAGCCACACCAATTTTAAGTGTGCGAATCAAAATAAAGTCAAAAATAATATTTGTGATGGCACCAATACATACACTTAACATCGCAATCGTGGCATAGCCCTGTCCTGTAATAAAATAATTCAATCCAATCGACATTAGGGCAAAGAAAGTTCCTAATGTATAGATTGTTAAATAGGTATTGGCATAAGGATATAGGGCATCACTGCCTCCAAACCAATAGATCAAATTGTGTTTTAAAAGAATGAATCCAAGTGTTAAACAAATAGAAAGAACAACCAACATCACAAAACTGTTATATAAGATTTGACTGGCCCTTTTCTCATTCTTTTGCCCTAAACACATTGATAGCCAAATCGAACCACCAATACCGACAAGTGTTCCAAAACTCGATAATAAAGTAACGATTGGCCCACATATTCCAACGGCTGCCAAACATAAATTTCCTACTTCTTCAATTTGTCCTACAAACATACGATCGACAATGGAATATAAAATATTGACTAACTGAGCAATCATACTCGGTATAGCTAAAGACATGACGAGTTTTATCATGGGTGTATTTTCAAAATCATTTTGACGCATTTTATATTCTGTTCTCTTTAATATAGTCTTTAGCTTCCATTAAATCTTTCGCAGTATAAACCGTCTGCTTCTTTTGTACATCTGTAGGTGCAATAATATCTGGCACTTGAATACAATCAATACCTGCTCTATAAGCTGCTTCAACACCAACTACACTATCCTCTAAGACTAGAGCATTTCTTGCGTCTGTATCCATTTGCTTTAAAACACTCAAATAAATTTCTGGATTCGGCTTACGATTTGTGACTTCATCTCCACATAATACATAATCAAAACGATCATATACGCCAACTCGTTTTAATCTTTCTACAGTAAGCTCTCTTCTTGTCGTTGTAGCGACAGCCTTTTTAATATGATATGCATCTAGAAAATCTAGGATTTCATTTAAACCTGGCTTTACTGGCACTTCCTTTTCCAACATACCATATCCAATGCGTTCCCATTCTTTAATTACCAATTCTTGAATGTCAGAAGATAAATATCGATCTAACACTTCTTTTTCATCTCTACCACTTTTACCAATCAATTTTGGAAATAAAGTAGAACCCATATTTTGAATACCATACTTATTACCTGCCTTGTCAAACGCCTCTTTCCATACGTTTTCCGTATCTAGCATTAACCCATCAACATCAAAAACAACTAACTCTAACATGTGCATCCTCCCCTATATGCGAAAAGCCCATCTGGGCTTTACTTTTAAATTATACTCTAGTATTCACAAAATCTGTATAGTCATTATTCGCATCACGATTTGGATCTAAACCATGAAGTTCAGGTACAAATACAGATATGATTTGAATCAAGTAAATGATAGAAAATATTGAATGATCCACATGATATAAATCAACAGGATAAATATAATCCTCATATGCATAACTTTGATTTGTGATCAATAAAACTGGAATTTTTTTAGCTTTAAGATATTGATATGTTTTGTACATCAATTCCTTTTCCGTACCATCATCCAACAACAATACATGTGAAGATGTATTTAAAGATCTGTGCATACCATGTGAAAATTCTAAAATATCATTAAACATGGTTGGCATACACATTGTTTCCATTAGTTTAAGCTGGCCTTCTAAACAAGAACCAAATTGCATTCCATCACCAATCACATAGATATCTTTCATATCTTTTCCATAACTTGCATCTTTAAGCCAAGATACAAAACTATCCATTAATGATTCAAGATTCTTGATTTCATTTTTTAACTCTTCAAAATATTTCTTCACTTCTTCATTTGAAACAAATCCCTTGAAATAACCTGAATATATACCAATCAACATCAATAATAATAAAGTACAACTATACCCTTTTGTCTTGGCATTACTATCTTCTTCATCACAATGATAATAAAGAGTGTAATCTCCTAATGTATCCATAGGTGAATCTTTTACGTTTGTAAGTGTTAGAAGTGTAAAGCCTTTATCTTTCATTTGTTCTAGAACTTCTAAAACACCTCGACTCGTGCCTGTTTCACTAATTCCAATCACCAATGTCTTATCTTTATTTTCATAATTGATGGATTTGGCATTATGCTTAAAGTTACTTGGTGTATAGACATATACACGAACATGGGCCATATCACTTATAAAACTAGCAACTGAAGTAGCTGCATTATAAGAACTTCCATGTGCACATATATAAATGGTATCAAAATCCTTTACTTTTTGAATAACCTCTTTATTTTCTGGATTATTTAAGATATTCAATAAATATGTAGGCTCTTCTTCTATATACTGCCACATTATGCTTCGAATCATTTTACCACTCCTCATCCGATGAATCATCATCTGATTCTAGCTGCTTTTCAAATTTACCAATTTGAGTCTGACCAACCTCACAAGCCTTATTTGCGATTTCAATTGCACTCGATCCCATATTACGCATCATAATACATTCAATCAACATACCTAAATTTGTGCCGTAGACAACTTGGATCTTATCATTTTCTAAAGCTTCCATAACAGCCGTATTAAATGGAGATCCACTTAGTAAATCTGCGAATACGACAATTTCATCATCAAATTTACTTAATGCGTTATGCATATTTTCTTTCAATTCAGTTGCCGTATCCCCTTGTGGAAAATCAACAACTTCTATCCCTTCTAGACTTTGCATGATCAACTCTACACTTGAAGCAATGCCACTGGCAAAATGACCATGACCTGTAATAAGAATTCCTACCATATATCTTCCTCCATAATCTGTTTTAGTGAACTAATAATTAAATTTGCGTCTGTCAAATCTTGATAAAGTTTACTATTATATAATCCCATAACTTTTAGTCCTGCTTTTTTTGCAGCTTCAATTCCATACTCCGAATCTTCTACAACCCATATTTCATCTTTAGAAACACCGATTTGTTTACATGTATATTCATAAATTTCTGGATCTGGTTTTGTCCTTTTAAAATTTTCTCCACTCACAATATATTTAAAATAGGTTTCAATCTCACATTGTTTTAAAACATCTTCAATATTGTCCATTGGAGAAGATGAAGCAAGTGCCATCGTAATTTCGTTATTCTTTAAATATGCAAGTAATTCCAATACATAAGGCATGCGTATTTTTAAATAATCCACTTTATGATTTTCAAAAAATGTTTTCTTTAAATCCTGTGCCCTTTCTACACTTATGTCTAATCGACTTGCGATAAATTCGTCTTCTGTCTTTCTAGAACAACCAATAAGAAAGAGAAGTTCTTCTTTTTCAATAAAAACTCCTCTATCTTTAAAAAACTGCATAAATAATTCTTGATATTTCACTTCACTATTTATTAGGACACCATCCATATCAAAAATAATAGCTTTCATTAGTCTTTGTAGTGAGCTAAATTTTCGTCAAATGGGTTGATAGCTGTATCAATACCAATATCCTTAGCGCCTTTTGCGGCAACAAATTGGAATGGAACTGTAAACATCAATGGAGCCAAATATTTATTTGTCTTAACAGAGAATACACAGTCTCTAGGATCGTTTCCTAAATCTTTACATGTGATAAAGTGAACACGATCTGTGTATTTTTTAAAGGATTTACTGAAATCTACACTGTGTTCAAATTCAGCTTCATCACTTCCAATAATACAAATGGTTTGTTTTTTAGAAATAGCCATTGTAGGACCATGAGAATATTCTTCAATTTCATATCCCAATGCAGGAAGTCTTAACATTTCTCCAACTTTTAATTGAGCTTCAATTGCTGTTGCAAAATCAATACCATAACCTAAGAAATATAAACGATCACTATTTACAATGGTTGTGCGGTTACGATCATACCAAGCTTCACTTTCATCGACTACAGTTTGGAATTGATCTACCAATTTCTTAGTCTCATCTAAAGCTTTTTCATATTCAGCATCACTCATCTTACCAGTTACATGAGCGCATTCAACAGCCCATAGATATACAGAAATAACAGATGTTGTATATCCTTTTGTTTCTGGTGGAGTCAATTCATCTCCAACTAAAAGATGTACTTTGGTATCAACATATTTAGTGATTTCACTATTTAGATTCCCCGTGATTGCCAAAGTATGATAACCTTCTTGTTGTGCAAATTTCATAACTTCACAAGTCGAAATAGATGTTCCAGATTGAGAAATACCAACATATAAAATTTCATCCTTCTTTAATAATCCTGACCAATCTGCTTTTTCATAATTTTTAAATACAGTTGGATATTGATATTCTGCATCAATTCCTACTAGGTGTTTGAAATAATAAGTTCCTAAAATAGATACATTATAAGATGTTCCTGAACCAAAGAAGATCACTTTCTTAATGTTATTTTTTGTGAATACATCTACAAATGGTTTCACAAACACATCTTTATTTTCGAAAACATATTTTAATCTTTCTGGTTGTTCCTTAATATACCCTAATACTGTTGGCTCTGCCATAATCGAATCCTCCTTAAAATTCTTTTGAAATGTCATCTTTTGACACATTTGGTGTTATTTGATAATACATTGGAATATTGTGTTCTTTGATTTTTTTGAATGCAGCTGCCTCTTTTTCATTCACAAACATATTGTTACGAATCTGTTTAGCACCATCTTTTGTAGACATATTACCTACAGTAACATGATCAAATGTATAGCCATAATCTAACATTTCAGCAAGTGGTTCAGGTGAACGCACTAGAATCATAACGCGAATTCCTTCATCGATTTTACGAAGCAATTTCTCTGCAGCTTTCTTCGAATCAAAAATTGACAATTTACATCTTGGTGGAGTACCAAATTTCAAAGATACTTTACGATTTTCATCATTCACGATTTCATTATCGACAATCAAAATTCGTTGTACATCAAATTGTGGAATCCAATAGCCACAAACTTGGCCGTGAATCAAACGATCGTCCACACGTACTTCTACTATAGCCATAATAACCTCCTATAGGGCAATAATGCCAAATACACCTAACACAAATCCAATCACTACGATTGCTGAAATAATCTTTGTGATTTTGATATTCTTTTTAATTGCTGAATAAATACCTAATGTTGCAGCTAAAGGCAATAATTTAGGCATAATTTGATCTAAATATTCTTGAATTACAATTTTATTTCCTGAAATTGTGAATTCTAAAGGACATGATACAGTTACCCAGCTTGCGATCATACAACCAATGGCTGCCACACCAAGAATACCCGCACAATATGTAAACAATTGCATCTTTCCTGATTTTTCTAAGTCAATCAACAATTGGTTTCCACTTGTATATCCAATCTTTAATCCATAATAACGAGTTAAGAATGTTGGAATATTAAATAGAATCAATAGAATAAATGGAGCAATTGGATTTCCTGCTTTCGCAAAACCAATTGATAATGAACAAGCCAAGATTCTAAAGATACCCCAGAAGAATGTATCTCCAATACCACTCAATGGACCCATCAAGCTGACTTTGATCGCATTGATTGATGCTGGATCAAAATTAGGATCACGCTTAACACTTTCTTCCATCGCAATAGAAATTCCCATAACGAATGGTGCTGGTGCAATTGTCATATTGAAAGCTGCACTTTCACGAAGCATAGCTTGTTTTAAGCCTTCTTCATCATCTTTATAAATTTTCTTTAAAATATGTTCAATACAATATAGATAAGCAAGACCTTCCATCTTTTCATAGTTGAACGATCCAAGTAAAGTAAATGATCTCCAGAATACTTTTCTAAAATCTTTTTTTGTTATATTATTTTCAACACTAATTACATCATTTTTAGCCATGTTCTAGTCCTCCCATTCATCATCCAAAGTTGAAGCACTTTGAACAACTGTTCCTTGGTTTGAGCGAATTTGATAAATAATCATTGCGATTGCGAATGCGATCAATGTGATACCAACCATAGTGATGGCTTGACCTGCATATGCTGCAAGAACAAATCCAATAATTAAGTATGGTGTTAAATCTTTTTCGAAGATAATGTTCAACAATAACGCAAATCCTAATGCAGGAAGCAATGCAGCTACACCGTTTAATCCAGCATTTGCCCATGCAGGAAGTCCATCTGCGATAGCTTGGATTACGCCATGTCCAAAATACATAGCTACAAATGCAACTAATGAATATAATGCGAATGTTGCCCAGTTACAGAAATGATGAGTCAATGCGATTGACTTAAAGTTACCTGCTTCAATATCATTATCTACTTTGTGCATCAATCCAGAATAAGAAGCAATTAGTAATGTGTTAATAAACTGCATAACAACTGCAACTGGAACACCAAATAGAATAGCTGTTTCAGCACCTTTGCCAGTCATAATCGCAACAGCTGCACCAATTGTTCCACCAGTACCAATATCAAGTTGAGCTGTAGGACCAATACCAGTTGCTCCCATCCATAAAAGTTGTAATTCTGCACCAACCTTCAATCCTTTCGTAACATCTCCTAAAGCTAAACCAACTAAGAATCCAGTAACAACAGGTTCACGGAATTTAGCTTCACCTAACCAGTTTCCATCCAAAACGGTTAGACCGGCAATCAAGCCGATTAATAACGCTTGAATAAATGTCATATTACTCTCCTCCTTAATGACATTGGTATATATCTAATACCATTTCCTAATTCATTTATACCATGTATATATACCAATATCAACAATTTCTTTGGCACACATGTATACCAATTCAATATTAGTCGCAAAAAAAAGAGGTATCTACCAATTAGACACCTCTATTCTGATATACTTATATACCAATTTATTGACTTCTAAACTTCAACTCTTGGGTTACATATTTAAATGATGAATACTTTGGATTATGATATGAAATTGTATACTCCACCAATTCACGATTCTCATCATAGCCATGATAATCAAAAATAAATACATTTCTTTCAATATCCATATATTTTCGATACTCTATCGGCAAAGAATCAATGCGCAAATAAGAAACCATAGTTCTAGGTCGATGTCCTAAATCATCCATATAGTCATATAATGAAAAGCTCTCAAAATCAAAACGCTCTGCATCCTCGAATTTAGAACAAGGAATATATACCTTCTGCAATGCATAAGGCTCATCATTGATATAAGATAAACGAATAATTTCATATATATGATCTTCATTTGGAAAAACTTCCTTTAATTTATCTTTAGGCTTTATCTTTGTCAAAGATAGTGTTTTACGACTCGATTTCATTCCCTTTTGACGAATCTGCGCACTCAATGAATAAACACCGGCACGACCTAATTCTAGTTTTTCTTCAACATATGGAACTTTCGCAACATAGTTTCCACTGCCTCTTTTTGTTTTAATAACCCCTTCTTCTTGTAGTTTTTTTAATGCATTTCGCACCGTCATTCGATTGATTCCATATTGTTCGGACATCTCTCTTTCACTCACTAAACGATCTCCGACTTGAAGTTGTCCATCCTGAATTTTCTTTTTGATGCTGTCCATCAGTTGTACATAGATTGGTTTTTCACTCATATTTCTGACACACTCCTATATCTATAAAAGCTTGGTAGACTTGACATTTCAAAATATTCAAAAGGCTCATGATCATTTTTTGAAACATAAGAAGTTCCACGATTTAATAAAATCTCGCATTTTCCTTCTAATCCTAATAATCTTTTTTCTTCCCTTTTTGCCTCCACCAATAATAATTCTTCTTGTGTTTCATAAACCTGTATACCATATTCCCTTAATAAAAGCCCATAAAACGATGTATTCCCAAGATCATATTCTTCAAGTCCTTCCACCTTCGAATATTCAATATACGTTTTTTCAATGGATTGGGCGATCCCTTCTACATATCGAACTCGACATAAATAGAAGAGTTTAGTAGCCAACGGCACATTTAATTGTTTCGACAAATAGTAATTGGATTCAATCACTTTCTTTTCAATAATACGATTTTCTAAAGTTAAACCTTGTTCACGAATCGCTTCTGTAACCGACATAAAACAATCTATGTCGCGAAGTACATATATATTATCCTTATCCATACTCTTTTCTCCCTATATAATTGGTATACCCATCATATCATGTTTTGGTATACAAAAAAAGGAGACGATTCATAAATATCGCCTCAATTTGATCCCTACAAACTTTTTAAATAATCTTCAACGTTTAAATACTGAATCGTATCCATCTCTGTATTTTCTCCACGATAAATCACATACCTTCCGGTAATATTGCCATATCGATGTGTCGTCATCGCACACTTTTCTTCATCATTTATATGTCGATATTGTTCACATGCTCGTTCCTTACTGTATTTTATTTCATATATTTCACATGATAATGTTTTCGGATCTTGCACAACCATATCAAACTCACCAATTGGAAATTGCAATTTAAAGACATGTTTATCTTTTTTTGCGAGTTTTGTTTCCAAAAGAACTATATCCTCCATCATTTTGCCACGAATTTCACTAAGTAAACGTTCTAAAATACGTGTCCTTTTTTGGATATCTAACTCTTGGAACTTTTCATCTAAAAGAAGATTTTCAACAATAGCTTCGGCTTGTGCATATCTTAAACCAGGCTGTGTAACCACTATAATTTTACTCTTCTGGTTTACTTCTGGTAAATATTCTAAATCTATTTCTTTTATTAAGTCCAATATCGCCAGATACTCTTTAATTTGAGTCATATGCACATCACTAATATCAACACTTTGTTCTTCCTTATTTAAAATATCAAGCATATTCTTTATTCCCAGAGTCACCTTATCTAGATTTAATGAGTCCACTCTATCCCCCAACAAATTATTGGCAGTGATTCTTTCCACAACACTTTTTGTAAATCTATGATTCATATCTTCTACTACTCGATTAATCACATTCGTAAGCTCTCCTTTTTCATATAAATCTAAAAGCTGACGAAAATGACCCCCATATTGGTACATCTTTAAAGAATGTTGGATATTCTTCGCAATCGAAGTATTAATATACTCTTCTGTATCCTTAATATTTGAAAATGGTGTGCTCGCATTATAATTGATTCCACCAAGACTCATTGTCCCTCCATAACGTATATACTCATCAATCCCATATATACCAAGTACATTTTCAAATTCTCTATAGGGTATAAATGTAGTATGTAGCATAATACATCGATCATATAATTGTTCTTCTTTAGAAAACGTGAAACCAAGCGAATCCGTTGCAGAAAGAACAATTTTCATTCCACTACTTGCATAAATATCCGAAAATAAAGCGGAGCCTTCAATGAAATCTTCCATCATTGTCACTTCATCCAAAAATACATATTTATATCCATTTTTTTCTAACAATCTTAAGTCTTCATCAATATCGGATAAAGAATCTTTTGATGTAACTTGAATAAACGCAGCTTTATTAAAATCAGATTCAGACAATTCTAAAATAATCTGACGAATCAATGTGGTTTTTCCAGTTCGTCTTAATCCATATAATATGAATACTTTATCGTCTATATCTTTGAAGATATAATCTCTAAGCATTTGAATACATTCTTTTTTTTTATAGTTTCGTGTAATAGAAACTAAAAATTTGAGTCTATTACCAACAATCACCTTTGTCTTAAAGTCAAGATTTTTTTCTTTAGGCATACATTGTTTTAATTTTTTTAATTCCTTTTCTAATTTTTTTCTTTTCTCAATATTCGATTTAAGTTCATCAACATCTTCAACTTTTACATATTTTTCCATTCGCTTCCCATTCTGAGTGATTCTATGATAGTAATAAACTTTACCATGTACATTCTTTTTAGAAACGCCACCAGCCGGCAAAACAGCTATCTCACGCTCAATTTCAGCAATACGCTCTATTATTTTCTCATTATCCATAATTCTTCACCTACCATCTGTTATACCCATTATACCCATTTAGAATTTACTGTTCAAGGGTATAAAAAGGAGACGATTAATAAATATCGCCTCTTACTAGTTTTTTTGAATATATATGATAATACCCCATCAATAGTGCTGCATTTACAATCCATGTCAATGGCCAACCTAAGAATACAGTAATTAATTCTGAACTAAATTGTGTTGCCACAAATAAATAGACTTGTCTTAAAATAACGAAACATAAAATCATCGAATACATTGGTATTTTCGATAAACCAACACCTCTTAGGGCACCTGCAGTGATATGGGATAAAGGAAGGAAGATATAGCCTGGCGCAAAGACAGAAATCATAGTCACACCAGCTACAATCACATCTTTATCTTGTGAGAATAATCCGACTAAGAACTCTCCATTTGTATAAATCAAGAAGGCTCCTAATGCGATGATTATTTCACACATCAATAGTGTTGTATATAAACCTTTTCTTACACGCTTATAGTTTTGAGCTCCATAGTTCTGTCCCACAAACGTTGTGATAGCCATCGAGAAGCTTTGAATTGGAAGCTGCAAGAAACCGTCTAGTTTTGTAGTTGTACTATATCCTGCAACAGCTGCTGAACCAAATTTAGAAATATACGATTGAACAATCACATTGGAAAAAGAAACAATACTATTTTGTAGGGCTGCCGGAATTCCAATTGAAATAATTCTTGAGAGAATTGGCTTTGAAAAACGAATCTTAGAAATATATACCTTATAATCTTTATCTGTATGAATCAATTCATGCATGACTAAAATAGCGGATACAAGCTGTGCAAGTGTTGTCGCAATACCAACACCGGCAACACCTAAATGAAAGTAGATCACAAACACAAAGTCTAATACAATATTGACTAAACTCGATACAACTAAGTAGATCAACGGATTTTTACTATCGCCCAAAGCTCTTAAAATTCCGGCGCCCATATTATAAATTAACGAGAAGGATACGCCCGCAAAATAGATTTGAAGATAAATTACAGCCAAAGGTAAAACTTCTTTAGGTGAACCAATCATAACTAAAATGGGCTTAGAAAGAGCAATACCCAATATTGTGAATAAGACACATAAAACTAAAGTTAAAGCCAAAGATGTATGAATGGAATCCTGCATCTTTTTTGTTTCTTTTGCCCCAAAATATTGTGCAATCACAACACCAGCACCCGTTGATAATCCCATAAAGAATCCAACTAACATATTAATGATGGAAGTCGATTGTCCTACGGCGGCAAGGGCATGCGAACTGACAAAGTTTCCTACCACATACGAATCTACTGTATTGTATAATTGTTGAAATAAATTTCCAACCAATAATGGTAAAGAAAATATCAATATTGATTTCCATATGCTTCCCTTTAATAAATCTGTGCTTTCCAACGCCTTCACCCTTCCTAAAAGAAAATGCAGAATTCCATATTGGTCTTCTACATAATGTAAAATAATTTTAACTCTTTTCTGAAAAAATTGAAAGCTTATCCTAAAATTACATCCAACACCATCATGATACAAAATCCAAACAAGAAAGAAATTGTTGGTATATTCGAATGTTTTCCTTGTGCCATTTCCGGAACCAGTTCTTCAATCACCACAAACAACATAGCGCCTGCCGCAAAACTTAAACAAAGTGGCAAGCATTGTAAAATCCAATTTGAAAATAGGATTGTGACATAGCCAAATATTGGTTCTACAATACCAGATAATGCACCAATCAAAAATGCCTTATGTTTTGAATATCCATTGCTCTTTAAGGGTAAAGATAAAATAGCGCCTTCGGGAAAGTTTTGTATCGCAATCCCAATGGATAAAGCTAAAGCGGAATACAAATTTTGTGTGTTTAAAGCTTGCGCCAATACCACACCAACGGCCATACCTTCTGGAATATTATGCAAAGTAACCGCAAAAACTAGCTTTGTCGTTTTCTTAAGATGTGTTTCTTTTCCCTCTTCATCATTTGTTCCAGGATGCATATGAGGAACAATACAATCCAAGGCTAAAAGTAATAAAGCACCTAAGAATATACCAAGTACAATGATCAAAATATTCTTTTCTTGTTCGATTGCCGGAATCAATAAGGACCAAATACTTGCGGCTATCATGACACCCGAGGCAATACCGGAAAAGCATCTAGATAATAGTTCATTATTTTTATTTTCCATAAAATACACAACTGCTGAACCTAAAGTTGTGCCAAAAAAAGGAATTAGTAATCCTAACCACATAATTATCACCATAGTTAGTTTAAACTAATTCCTTTATATTCGTCAATTCAAACGCAAATTATATGCAAATCCATGATGTTCAATATAATCCTCTAAGATCCATCCTTTATCATGAATTTCTTTAGCTGCTTCTTTTCCTACATATCTAAAGTGCCATGGCTCATTAGTAGCGCCCGTTCTATCTCTTGCATTTTCTGGGAAACGCAAAATGAATCCATATTTATAGGCATTTTCTTCAACCCAATCATAGTCTGGTGATTCTCCAAACGTTCCATATTCTCCATCCAATACACTTTGACTTGTTAGATCTACACTCAATCCGCATTGGTGTTCACTTGATCCTGGAGTCGAAACTAAGCTTGCCGCATAAGCCGCATCATACATCGCAAAATATTCATTATAAACAGCTAATTGTGTTTCATAAGAACGATATGAACTCTTGATCGCAATACTATAACCTTTTTTCAAACCATCCTTATACATATTCTCAAGCGCAGTTGCTGCTTCATCCCTTAATTGTCCAACTTCACTTTCATATGGAATATTCACATCTCTTAAATCGCTTGGTACATAATCGCTTGGTACACTAAAACCATTTTTAATTAAAACCAACATATTTGCAGGATCCTCAATTGTATATGTACGATCATCACGCTTACTTGAATCAATACCTGGATAAGAAACGGTTAATACTGCTTTTAAAGGCTTTAATCCAGAATCCACATATTCCTTGATATCTTTGATTTGTGCCCCTTTAATCGCCAAATATTTCTTTGCCTTTTTATAAGGTACACTTGCTGAAATCAATGTATCCAAATTTGAAATGGTATATACATCTGAATTTTTAAATAACACATCCGTTGTATAGCCCAAATAATTTAAGTCTTCCATTCTTTCATAGTAAGAATCAATATAATAAACAACTTTCTTTACACTCTCTTTAGAAGCCCTGTAATACTTGTCATACAATAAATAGTGCGAATCATTTTTTACTTTATTCCACTTCGAAATATCAATAATTTGATCATAGTCCAAGATATCTTTGATATCATCTTTTTCTAATTTTAATACAACCTTTTTATCCTCTTTATGATATCCTTTAATACTCAATCGAATACTAGTAAAATTCGCAATCAATAATGCGATACAAATAAGCGGAATCAGCACTACAATTATAATTCTTTTTCTGTTCACTTTTCTTTTTACTTTTTTCATAAATTCACCTAAATCATTATATAAAATGCAATGCGGAAAGACAAATTTCAATTTTTTACATTTAATATGTAATTTTTTTCAAGGCATGTTACAATACCTCGTAGAGGTGATTATATGTTATTCAAAAACGCAACCATTTATACAATGGAACAAGACCCTTTTGTAGGAGATTTTAGAATCGATAAGGGTGTATTTACAGAAGTAGGAAAAGATTTAAATCCAAAAGATGAAGAAGTACAAGATTTAAATGGACTCTTTGTATTTCCTGGTTTAGTTGAAAGTCATTGCCATTTAGGTATGGAAGAAACAGCCATTCGCTTTGAAGGTGATGATGTCAATGAAATCACAGATCCAATCACACCAAATATGCGAGGCATTGATGGATGTAATCCAATGGATGAAACCGTAGAACTTGCATTAAAAGGTGGTGTTACTACAGTTGCAGCAGGTCCTGGTAGTGCTAACGTACTTGGTGGAACTTTCTTTGCGTATAAGACAAAAGGAAATTGTATTGATGAAATGACAATTCAAAATCCAATTGCGATGAAGGCTGCATTCGGAGAAAATCCTAAGCGTTGTTATCAAGGTAAGAAAATTGATACGCGTATGCAAATCAGTGCATTATTAAGAGAAACATTAGAAAAGACAAAGGAATACATAAAGAAAAAGGAATCAGGTAAAGATGTAGCTTATGATCAAAAATTAGAAGCCATGATTCCAGTCATCAAAAAAGAACTTCCATTAAAGTGCCACGCCCATAGAGCCGATGATATCTTGACTGTCATTCGTATTGCGAAAGAATATGACATTGAAGTCACTTTAGATCATGCCACTGATGCAAGATGTATTGTTGAGCAGATCAAAGAAAGTGGTTTCCCATGTATTTGTGGACCTAGCTTTGGTCATAAGACAAAATTTGAATTGAAATCCAAATCCTTTAAAACACCAGGCGTACTAAATAAAGCTGGAATTTTAGTTTCCATCACAACCGATTCTCCAGTTATTCCAGAACAATATCTATCTTTATGCGCAGCTTTAGCCGCAAAAGAAGGTATGGATGAACTAGAAGCCATTAAAGCCATCACAATCAATCCAGCTAAGATCTTAAAATTAGATGATCGTATTGGTTCAATTAAAGTTGGTAAAGATGCTGACTTTATCATTTGTACAAAGAATATTCTTGATACGACAAATGAAATCAAATCTGTTTATGTCGATGGAAAGAAGGCTGTGTAATGTTATTTAAAAATGCCACTATTTATACCATGGAACAAGACCCATTCGTTGGTGATTTTAGAATCGATAAAGGGGTATTTACTGAAATTGGAAAAGATTTAAGTCCAAAAGATGAAGAAGTACAAGATTTATATGGACTTTACGTATTTCCTGGACTTATTGATGCCCACTGCCATTTAGGCATGGTTTGTTCTTCCATTGGTTTTGAAGGTGAAGATGGTAATGAAGTCACAGATCCAGTCACACCAAACATTCGTGGAATTGATGGATGTAATCCAATGGATGAAACGATTGAAGAAGCTTTAAAATCAGGAGTTACAACCGTAGCTGCAGGACCTGGTAGTGCAAACGTCATTGGCGGAACTTTCTTTGCGTATAAAACTGCAGGTCATTGTATTGATGAAATGACAATTAAAAATCCTTTAGCTATGAAGGCTGCCTTTGGTGAAAATCCTAAGCGTTGTTATAAGGGTAAGAAAATTGATACGCGTATGCAAATCAGTGCCTTACTTAGAGAAACTCTAGCTAAAACTAAAGAGTACATGTTCAAAAAAGAATCGGGTAAAGATGTAGACTATGATCAAAAACTAGAAGCCATGATTCCAGTCATAAAAAAACAAATGCCATTAAAATGTCATTGCCATAGAGCCGACGATATCTTAACAGTTATTCGTATTGCGAAAGAATATGATATTGAAGTCACTTTAGATCATGTGACAGATGGAAGAAGCATTATTCCACAAATCAAAGAAAGTGGTTTTCCATGTATTCTAGGACCTTGTTTAGGACATAAGTCAAAATATGAAGTAAAAAATATGTCTTTTGAAACAGCCAACGAATTCTATAAAGCCGGTATTCCATTCTGTATTATCACAGACTCTCCTGTCGTACCCGAACAATACTTATCCTTAAGTGCAGCTCTAGCTCATAAGGCAGGACTACCAGAATATGAAGCTATTAAGGCCATCACAATCAATCCAGCTAAGATTTTAAAGTTAGATGATCGTATTGGATCTATTAAAGTTGGTAAAGATGCAGACTTTGTCGTTTGCACTAAAAATATATTAGATACACAAAATGAAATTAAGACAGTATATGTCAATGGAAAGAAGGAAGCATAATGTTATTTAAAAACGCAACCATTTACACAATGGAACAAGAACCTTTTGTAGGAGATTTTAAAATCGATAAAGGTGTATTTACCGAATTAGGAACAAATTTAACAGCTAACGAAGGTGAAGATGTACAAGATTTAAATGGACTCTTTGTATTTCCTGGTTTAGTTGAAAGTCATTGCCATTTAGGTATGGAAGAAACAGCCATTCGCTTTGAAGGTGATGATGTCAATGAAATCACAGATCCAATCACACCAAATATGCGAGGCATTGATGGATGTAATCCAATGGATGAAACCGTAGAACTTGCATTAAAAGGTGGTGTTACTACAGTTGCAGCAGGTCCTGGTAGTGCTAACGTACTTGGTGGAACTTTCTTTGCGTATAAGACAAAAGGAAATTGTATTGATGAAATGACAATTCAAAATCCTTTAGCTATGAAGGCTGCCTTTGGTGAAAATCCTAAGCGTTGTTATAAAGATAAGAAAATTGATACGCGTATGCAAATCAGTGCATTATTAAGAGAAACATTAGAAAAGACAAAGGAATACATGAAGAAAAAAGAAGACGGAAAAGATGTAGCTTATGATCAAAAACTTGAAGCCATGATTCCTGTTGTTAAAAGAGAACTTCCATTAAAGTGTCATGCTCATAGAGCCGATGATATCTTAACTGCTATTCGTATCGCAAAAGAAGAAAATATCAAGATTACATTAGATCATGTAACGGATGCAAGATGTATTCTTCCTCAAATCAAAGAAAGTGGTTTTCCATGTATTTGTGGACCTGCATTGACTCACAAATCAAAATTTGAACTTGCGAATATGTCTTTTGAAACACCAAACGAACTATATAAAGCAGGTATCTTATTCTCTATCATTACCGACTCTCCGGTTATTCCTCAACAATATCTATCTTTAAGTGCTGCTCTAGCCGCTAAAGCAGGTCTTCCAGAATATGAAGCCATTAAAGCCATCACAATCAATCCAGCTAAAATTTTAGGCTTAGATAATCGTGTTGGATCTATTAAAGTTGGTAAAGATGCTGACTTTGTCGTTTGTACAAAGAACATTCTAGACACTCAAAATGAAATTACGGCAGTATATGTAGATGGAAAGAAGGCAGCTTAATGCTTTTTAAAAACGCCACTATTTATACGATGGAACAAGAACCATTCGTTGGTGATTTTAGAGTGAATAAAGGAATATTTACAGAGATTGGAAAGAATTTAAGTCCTAAAAACAATGAAGATACACAAGATCTTACAGGATTCAATGTATATCCAGGCATGGTTGAAGCCCATTGTCATTTGGGTATGGAAGAAACGGCTATCGGCTTTGAAGGCAATGATTTAAATGAAATCACAAATCCAATTACACCCAACATGCGTGGTATTGATGGATGCAATCCAATGGATGAAACTGTACAAACTGCATTAGAAGCCGGTATCACAACAGTAGCTGCAGGACCTGGAAGTGCTAATGTGATTGGTGGAACTTTCTTTGCGTATAAGACAAAAGGAAATTGTATTGATGAAATGACCATTCAAAATCCAATTGCGATGAAGGCAGCCTTTGGTGAAAACCCAAAGAATTGTTACAAAGGAAAAAATATTGATACACGCATGCAGATTAGCGCGTTACTTAGAGAAACTCTAGCTAAGACAAAAGAATACATGATGAAAAAAGAATCAGGTAAAGATGTAGACTATGATCAAAAGCTTGAAGCCATGATTCCAGTCATCAAAAAAGAAATCCCATTAAAGTGTCATGCTCATAGAGCCGATGATATGTTGACCGCCATTCGTATCGCAAAAGAATATGATATTGAAATTACTTTAGATCATGCGACCGATTCAAGAGTGATTCTAGACCAAATCAAAGAAAGTGGTTTTCCATGTATTTGTGGACCAAGTCTTTGTCACAAAGATAAATTTGAATGTGCCAACGATTCATTTGAAACACCAAATAAAATGTATGAAAAAGGCATCTTGTTTGCAATCACAACCGATTCCCCATTCAATCCCCAACAATATCTTCCAATTAACGCAGCCCTAGCCCATAAAGCAGGACTACCTGAAAATGAAGCAATCAAAGCTATCACGATCAATCCAGCTAAGATCTTACACTTAGAGAATCGATTAGGTTCTATTAAAGCTGGTAAAGATGCTGACTTTATTATTTGTACTAAAAGTTTGATTGATTTGAATAATACAATTAAAAATGTATATATTAATGGAATAAAAGCTGTCTAAGACAGCTTTTTATATGTTAGAATAGTGTAGTTGGAGAAAATAGATTATGAATATAGTTGAAAAATATGGTGGAACCAGCGTTGGAACCATTGAACAGATTCAGGCCATTGCGCTTCATGCCAAACACATGAAAGAACAAGGTCACAATCTAGTCATTGTTGCCAGCGCCATGGGAAAAACCACAAATAAATTAATAGAATTAGCTCATAGTGTCACAAACAATCCAAATAAAAGAGAATTGGATAGTTTATTATCTACGGGTGAACAACAAACAATTACACTTCTTGCGATTGCGATAAATGCACTCGGTGTGGATGCGATCAGTTTAACTGGCTATCAAGCAGGTTTTCTTACTAGCAAGCACCATTCTCGTGCTTTGATCAAAGATATTGATACAACCACAATTCAATCTCATTTAGACCAAGGAAAAGTTGTTGTCGTAGCCGGCTTTCAAGGCGCTACTGAATATGGAGATATCACTACTTTAGGTCGTGGTGGAAGTGATACAACAGCCGTTGCGATTGCCGCAAAACTTGGCTATCAATGCCATATCTTTACTGATGTAGATGGTGTCTATACAATTGATCCACGATTATATACGCGTGCTAAAAAACTAAAATCGATTTCTTATGAAGAAATGATGCAGATGGCATGTTTAGGTGCTGATGTACTTGAAACGCGAAGTGTTGAACTTGCTAGTAAATATAATGTTCCCCTTTTCTTAGGAAAAGCATTGGAAACAGATTTAGAGAAAGGAACTTGGATTATGCATAAAGAATTAGAAGATATGCCAATTACAGGTTTAAGTGTAAAAGACGACTATGCGATCATGCGCTTTATGCACTTACCTAACGATGGTGTTTATTTAGGAAAACTATTTAAGATGATTTCCGATTTAAATATCAACCTTGATACAATTTCACAACAATTAGATGATGAAGGCCTAGCCAACTTTACTTTATATTGTTCCGAAGAACAAAGTAATCAAATTATGGAAAATGCTTCAAAAGAATATCCTGTACATCAAATGCTTGGATATATCAAGCTATCATTAGTTGGTCTAGGAATTTCTACGCATTCAGGTATTGCGAGTAAAGTATTAAACATCTTAAGTGAAAACAATATTAAATATTATATGATCACATCAAGTGAAATTTCCATTTCACTAACTATTGAAAAGAAAGACAAAGTTAAAGCGGTTCAAGCTTTAGGAAAGGCCTTTGATCTATAATGGAACTTCCAGTTAAATTTAAGGAACAAATGAAAGAACTTCTTCAAGATGAATATGAAGACTATCTACAAAGTTTTGACCATGAAAGATATTATGGATTAAGGGTCAATACACTTAAGATTTCTGTTGAAGAATTCTTAAAGATTTCTCCATTTAAACTACAACCCATACCATGGACAAATGATGGCTTCTATTATTCAAGTGAAGATAAACCAAGTAAACACCCCTACTATTATGCAGGCCTTTACTATCTTCAAGAACCAAGTGCTATGTTACCAGCACAAGTTCTTCCTGTAGACGAAAATGATATTGTATTAGATACGTGTGCAGCTCCTGGTGGAAAAAGCACAAAGCTTGCCACAAAACTCAATCATACTGGACTTTTAATTTCAAATGATATCAGTTCTTCAAGATGTCAAGGACTCTTAAAAAACATTGAATTATTCGGATGTGACAATGCCTGGGTAACCAGTGAAGATTTGACAAACATGGAAGAACACTACCCAGAAACATTCGATAAGATTTTAGTGGATGCCCCATGTAGTGGTGAGGGAATGTTTCGTAAAGAACCAGACTTAATTAAAAGCTGGATTGAAAAGGATGATACATTCTATCCACCTATTCAAAAAAATATTTTAAATGCTGCTGTATCCATGTTAAAGCCTGGTGGATCCATTGTCTATTCCACTTGTACTTTTTCTATTCATGAAAATGAAGAAGTCATTCAAGATGTATTAGACAAACATCCAGACTTGCATCTTGTTCCTATTGAAAAAATAGATGGCATGATGCCAGGCATCAATATGAATGAGTGTGTTCGTTTGTATCCACATAAAATCAAAGGAGAAGGTCATTTTGTAGCTTTACTTGTCAAAGATGGAGAAACAAAACACAAAAAAACAAGGCTTGAATCAAACGACAAATTGGATGATTGTGTTACTGAGTTTTTAAAACTCATTCATTTAAATAAAGGAACCATTAAAGTAAAAAAAGACAAAGTTATTTGGCTTAATACAGATTTTCAAGCTTATAAAGGCTATCGCGTCTTAAGATCTGGCTTATTATTAGGTCAATTAAAAGGAAAACATTTTGAACCTAGCCAAAGTCTTGCCCTTGCCCTTTGTCCTGAACAATTTAAAAATATATTAAACTTTTCCATTGAAGATGAGCGTGTTATTAAATACTTAAAAGGTGAAACTCTCGATGTGAAGGATTTGGATTCAAAAACATCTGGATGGACACTTGTTTGTGTAAATAACTTCCCTTTAGGTTTTGCGAAACTTTCTAAAGGCTCATTAAAAAATAAATATGCGAAAGGATGGCGTTATCAATGAGACTTGACAAATATTTATCTCATATGGGATTTGGCACAAGAAATGACGTTAAAAAATTAATTAAAAACGGCTGGGTTACTATTAATGATGAAACGATAAAAAAGGCAGACTATAACGTAAAAGAAGATGATAAAGTTTTTGTGGATGATGAGCCCGTAAGCTATGTAGAATTTGAATATTACATTTTGAATAAACCACAAGGCTATGTGAGCGCCACAGAAGATATGCTCTATCCGACTGTCATGGAACTTATTCGGTAATCCGCAATTAGATAGGGTCGACTAAAAGTTGGCTTCAAAAATTATAGGGT
>URHY01000036.1 GCA_900547815.1 uncultured Solobacterium sp. | reverse complement strand
ATAATCATTGATTTAGATTATCAACTATAAGCACGACTGCCTGTCGTACAGAAAATGGCGAGGATTACTCGCCATATACATGAATTCTATTAATTGCTCTTTCCAATGATAATTGAGCTCTTTTTAGATTCGTGTTTGAATCTTTCTTTTCTAAACGTTCTTTAGCACGTTCCATTGATTTTTTAGCACGCTCAAGATCGATATCTTTTTTCCCCTCGATCGCATCTGCCAAAATCATACCTTCATTTTTATTGAACTGTAAAAAGCCACCAGAAATCGCATAGACCTCTTCTTCGTCATTTTCATTCTTTAAAACAAGTTTACAAGGAACTAAAGATGCAAAGATTGGCATATGATTTGGTAAAATTGTAGTTTCCCCAATCACTGTCTTTGCATGAATGCTCTTAACGTCTTGTTTTAAATATTCGCCTTTAGGTGTTACAACTTTAAAAGCAATCATGACTATTCACCAGCCATTTTTTTAGCTTTTTCCTGTGCTTCTTCAATTGTTCCGACAAACATAAATGCTTGTTCAGGAAGATCATCGAATTCACCAGCTAATAAACGTTCAAAACTACGAATTGTATCTTCCAAAGGTACATATTTTCCAGGAATACCAGAGAATACTTCGGCTACGTTAAATGGTTGTGACAAGAAGTTACGAACACGACGTGCACGGTTTACAACCTTCTTATCTTCTTCACTTAATTCATCCATACCTAAGATGGCAATAATATCTTGAAGATCTTTATATCTCTGTAAGATATTTTGAACGCCACGAGCTACTTTATAGTGTTTTTCACCAACTACTAGTGGATCCAAAATACGTGAACTTGATTCAAGTGGATCTACGGCAGGATAAATACCTAATGCCGCAATATCACGGTCCAATACTGTTTTGGCATCCAAGTGAGAGAATGTTGTTGCTGGAGCTGGGTCCGTTAAGTCATCCGCAGGTACATAAATAGCCTGTACAGAAGTGATAGAACCATCTTTTGTTGATGTGATTCTTTCTTGTAACTGTCCCATTTCTGTAGCTAATGTAGGTTGATATCCTACAGCACTAGGAACACGTCCTAATAAGGCACTTACTTCAGATCCTGCCTGTGTAAAACGGAAGATGTTATCAATAAACAACAATACATCTTGGTGTTCTACATCACGGAAATATTCTGCCATTGTAAGACCTGTTAATCCAACACGCATTCTGGCTCCTGGACTTTCATTCATCTGTCCATAAACCAATACAGTTTTATCTAATACACCACTATCTTTCATCTCGTGATACATATCATTTCCTTCACGAGTTCTTTCGCCTACACCTACTACAACGGATTTACCACCATGCTCTTTGGCAATATTGTGGATCAATTCCTGAATCAATACGGTTTTACCAACACCGGCACCACCAAACAATCCGATCTTACCACCCTTTGCGTAAGGACATAATAAATCGATAACTTTAATACCCGTTTCTAATGGTTCACTTGTCGTACTTTGTTCGTCAAATGCAGGTGCTTTTCTATGAATTGGCATCGTATTCGCATCTACATCTCCTAAACCGTCAATTGGCTTACCTAATACATTAAACATACGACCCAATACATTTTCTCCAACAGGAGCTTGAATTGGCTTTCCTGTATCAATGGCATTCATACCACGTACTAAACCATCTGTACTTCCCATCGCAATACAACGTACTCGATCTGAACCAATATCTTGTTCGACTTCTACAATTAGATTTTCTTCATTTGGGCGTTCAATTTCAATTGCCGTTAATAAATCTGGTAAATTATTCTGTGAAAATTGAATATCAACAACCGGACCAATGATCTCAACGACTTTTCCAATATTTTGACTCATGTTTACCCTCCTTTATGAAAGTGCATTTGCACCACCGACAATTTCAGTAATTTCTTGCGTGATTGCACCCTGACGTACACGGTTATATGCAAGTTCAAGATCATTCTGCAATTCTTCTGCATTGTCAGTTGCACTCTCCATTGCCATTCTTCGAGAAGCCTGTTCGCTAGTTTTACTCTCTAAATAACGAGAGTAAAGAATTGATTTTGTCACCATAGGAATCATATTTTGTAGCATTGTTTCCTTATCTGGTTCAAAAATCATATCCGCATGCATGCCTGACTTCTTTTCTTCACTAGGTTTAGAAACAGGTAAAACCGTTTCTAAAGTAGGAACAAATGTCAATGTGTTTTTATAGTGCGTATATAAAATTTGAATTTTTGAAATTTCTTTCTTTTCAAACAAGTCTAATGCATCCTGCATACATTTCGATAAAGCATTATATACATCATCCTCGTCAAGATCACTTAATACAGTTTCAACATTATAGTCACGTTTTGAAATCCATGCAGCACCACGAACTCCAACCATAACTACATGATCCTCATTTGAAAACTCGTCTTGTATCATACGATACACGTTTGCGTTATAGCCACCACAAAGTCCCATATCACTTGTGATCACAAAGATAAAGCTTGGCTTTCCTTGATTCTCATTTAAATACATAGAATCATTTCCAGCACTACGAAGTACCATTGTAAAAAGTTCTTGTAAACCTTGTGCATAACTACGGTTTTCTTCCATAATTTGTCTTTGTCTAGTTAATTTACTTGAAGCAATCAGCTGCATTGCTTTTGTGATTTTCTTTGTTGAACTAACGGAATTGATTCGAGCCTGAATAGCTTGTCTACTTTGTGCCATGTTGCGCACCCTTTTCTAGCGCATATTGTTTTGCGTAGGCATCTAAAGCCTTTTTAATATCAGCTTCTAATTCATCGTCAATCGCCTTTTTCATTTCAATCTGATCTAAAACATAAGGATATTCACGATGTACATATTCCAACATTCCCTGTTCAAATTCACCAACTTGATCAACTTCAACTGGTTTTAAATATCTATTTTTTGCAGCATATAAAGATAGTACTTGTTCAGGCACTGTTAATGGTGAATATTGTTTTTGAATCAATAATTGAGTTAATCTTGCACCATGATCCAACACATCTTTTGTACTTGCATCTAAATCTGAACCAAATTTTGCAAAAGATTCCATTTCACGATATTGAGCAAGCTCTAATTTTAATGAGCCAGATACCTGCTTCATAGCCTTTGTTTGTGCAGCACTACCTACACGGCTAACACTTAAACCACTATCTACACTTGGACGAATACCTTCATTAAACATATCTGTCTTTAAGAAGATCTGTCCATCTGTAATTGAAATTACATTTGTAGGAATATAAGCAGAAATATCTCCGGCTTGCGTTTCAATGATTGGTAAAGCGGTTAAAGATCCACCACCATAATTTTCATTTAAACGAGCAGCACGCTCTAATAAACGAGAATGCAAATAGAAGACATCTCCAGGATAGGCTTCACGTCCAGGAGGACGACGAAGAAGTAAAGACAGTGTACGGTAAGCTACGGCGTGTTTTGATAAATCATCATAAACAATTAGTACATCTTCTCCATTTTCCATCCATTCTTCACCAATAGCACAACCTGCATATGGTGCAATATATTGTAATGGCGCTGCCTCAGATGCAGTAGCCGCTACAATTGTTGTATATTCCATAGCTCCATGTTGTTTTAATTTTTCAACAATTTGAGCTACAGTACTTGCTTTTTGTCCAATCGCTACATAAATACATTTTACATTTTGACCTTTTTGATTCAAAATCGTATCAATTGCGATGGCTGTTTTACCTGTTTGACGATCCCCAATGATCAACTCACGCTGACCACGTCCAATTGGAATCATAGAGTCAATAATTTTTAAACCCGTTTGTAATGGAACAGAAACACTCTTTCTTGTCATTACACCTGGGGCAACACGTTCTACTGGACGTGTTCTATCTGTCTTGATTTCACCTAAACCATCAATCGGTTGTCCTAATGCGTTGACAACACGACCCATCAAACTATCACCAACTGGAACTTCAATGATGTGACCTGTACGTTTTACAACGTCACCCTCTTTGATATCTGAATTATCACCTAGTAATACGACACCTACTTGTTCGTCTTCTAAGTTCATGACCATACCATATACATCATGAGGAAATAACAACAATTCACTCATCATGGCATTTTTCAATCCATATACCGTTGCGATACCATCTCCAACTGTAAGAATAGTACCACTTTCATTCATTTCAAGATCCTGGTCGATACTTTGAATCTGAGCTTTGATTAATTTTGAAATCTCTGCTGGATTTAAACTCATCATATCACCTGCTTATCTATTAATTGCTTCCTTCATTGCGTCAATCTTCGCAATGACCGTATTATCCATCACTAAATCATTTGCCTGTACTTTAATACCTGCAATCAAAGATGAATCCACTTGTACTTCAAGTTCAAGTGTCTTATTTAATTTTTTCTCTAACATTTCTTTCAATCTTGATAATTGATCTTCACCAAGTTTTGATGCACTTGTCACCTTAACAATTTCAATTCTATGTTTCTTTCGATAACACTCTTCATAGGCATCACTAATCATATCAAGATGTGAAAGTTCATTATGCTCATTTAACACAAGCAAGAAACGAAATACAGTTGTATCTAATTTGGATTCAAAAGCTGTCTGGATGATTTCCTTTTTCTTTACTCGAGGAATACTTGGATGTGCTAGAATTTGACTCAATTCTGGTACCGAAGTAATCACTTGCGCTACTTGTTTTAGCTCAGACATCCAAGCCATTTCTTGACTTGAATCTTTTGCTAATTCAAATAGAGCCTGGGCATAAGGCGTGTAATCTACCATTGTTTATCGCCTGCCTGTTCAATAAAATCTTCCACAAACTGCTTCTGTGTTTCTTCATCCATTTCTTTTTTGATCAACTGACTCGCTGCACTTAACGCAACATCACTAATTGCTTTTTTCATTTCTTTTTGAGCGTCACGCTTTTGACGTTCAATATCTTCGTTTGCGTTTTTCTTAATACGCAAAGCTTCGTCATTTGCTTCTTTTATAATTTGCTGTTTTTCTTGATCCGCATGTGCTCTAGCTGAAACAAGAATGGTATGAGCTTCTTGCGAAACATTACGCAATTTTTCATCATACTTCTCTTTAACATCTTCAGCCTGCTGTTTAATAGCTACTGAAGAATCAATATTTTCTTGAATTAAATCTTGTCGTTTTTGAATTAAAGTTAGTAATTTATCCCAAAAGAATTTTTTGGCAAACATTACAATCAAAAATGTAGAAATACAAACTAAAACAACATCGGTCAATGAAATTCGCAAATAATTGTCAATATTAAAGTCAATCATTACCGATTCTCCTAATCATTAACCTTTGATGAAAATTAATAAAATCGCAATGATCAACGCATAGATACCAGTTGTTTCGGCTAAGGCGATACCTAATACCATGATTGATTGAATTTTACTTGCTGCATCTGGATTACGACCAACACTTTCTGCACCTTTACTAGCTGCAATACCCTGACCAATACCAGGACCTAAACCAGCGATCATCGCAATACCTGCACCTAAGCAAGCCATACCACGTACGAAAAATTCATTAAACATTTTATTTTCCTCCTATTTATTAATCTTCCTGAATTGCTACTTGTTGTCCTAAGAAGAACGAACTTAGCGTAAAGAAGATATATGTCTGAATTACACCTGAGAATATATCAAAATACATATGTAAGAAAGGCGTTACTAATAAACCTAAAAGTCCTACTGGCATCAACATTTTGATTAATGTATATACCAGCATAGAAATGATATATCCCGCTAAAATATTACCAAATAAACGCATTGTTAATGAGATAGGCAATGCCAACTCTCCAATGACATTCAATGGTGTCAACAAAAACATTGGTTCTGTCAACTCTTTCATACGAGCTAACAATCCACCTTTTTTAATACCATTACCCTGGATCATCAACCACATTGTGACAGCCAATGTCGCATTAAAACTTACATTGCTCGTCGGATTTTGAAGTCCAATCAAACCAATTAAGTTACTTACAATCATCATCACAATCAAAGTACCAAACATGGGAACATATTTCTTTGTTGTTTCCCTTAAGTTATCTTTAATTACGTAAAGTACTAAGTTGTACATCTCCTCACAAATATACACAATCCCTTTACTTGATTTGGATGGATCCTGTGCCTCAATTTTCTTCCCCGCAAAATAGAAGAAAAACGCAAAGAAAACACAAATTCCAAGCCAAACAAGAATCGATTGCTGAATCTGCAAAGAGAACTTTCCTATGTGAATGATAATTGCACTTACATCACTCATGGAAATCCTCCTTTTCTTTTAGTGCATATAAAAGAATAGCTCCTTTATTACACATTAGCCCAACAAGAACAGCCAATATAGGCAATCCCATAAATTGACAAATAACTAAAACTAGACCATACATTAAATATCGTTTCATATATTCTTGTGTACCAATCTTTTTTCCAGCCGCTTCGTCTGTTGGGATATTTAAAGCCATTTGAACAATCTTATGATACCCAACTAAACCTGTCAGACATCCAATCCAAACCGCTATAAATACTTGAATCATTTGAGAATGAAAAATCATTGCACAAGCTATAGAACAAAATAAGCTAAAAACTAAAGTATACCTTTTTATTTTTTTATTCATTTGCTGCATTGTTCTACCTCGATTTTTTAATTAATAAAATCACACTACCAATTATGCTATATAATAAACCAATAATCACAAATAGTGGGGTAGTATGTAACCAACCATCAATATTGTAACCAATCAGGCCAAAGATCAGCATACTCGTGCATAGCATTCCCGAAAAAGCATAAGGTTTCATCAACTATTTTGTACCGAAAATACGATCGCCTGCATCTCCTAAACCAGGAACAATATATCCATGCTCATTTAAATGATCATCTAATGATGCCAAATAAATATCTACATCTGGATGTGCTTCTTCAACCGTTTTCACACCTTCAGGAGCTCCAACCAAACAAACTAATTTAATATTTGTAGCACCCTGTTTTTTTACCATATCGATAGCCGCCACACTCGATCCACCTGTTGCCAACATTGGATCCACTACAATTGTGATAGCTTCTTCTAGATTCTTTGGATATTTTTCAAAATAAGTGTGTGGTTCTAAAGTTTCTTCATCACGATACATACCAACATGTGCAATTTTAGCGGTTGGAATCAAATCCTGAATTCCATTTACCATACCAAGTCCAGCACGTAAAATTGGCACAATCACCACTTTTTTAGCCAATTCATAGCCTGTGTACTGACAAATTGGTGTTTCGATTTCAATTGGTTTCAAAGGCAAATCACGTGTGATTTCATAAACCATTAATCCTCCAATTTCATCTAAGTTTTGACGAAAATCTTTCGTTCCCGTTTCTTTTTTTCGCATAACTGTTAATTTATGCTTAATCAACGGATGATCAATAACTTTTAACATTTAAATTACCTACCTTTATAGTCATAATTATAACATCCTTATCCATAATAGAAAACACTGAAAGAAAGGGTTTTCGCCAAATCTTCCAGTGCTTAATTATATAGATATTCAATTTTTTAATCAGTAAACAATTCTACTCAATTGTCAAAATTTCAAACTGTTTTGCCGCCCTTACATCCACTTTAGAAGGATGTAAGTCCTTTCTAAGTAATACATCCGAAAATGTATCTAAAGCCAAATCTTGCGTATTTGCTTCCTCACTCAAATGTGCCAAGACAATATTCTTTGTCTTCGCATTAATCAGAGAAGTTAAGTTCAAACTTGAATCTTCATTATTCAAATGTCCATTATCACTTAAAATCCGCTGTTTTAAAAACATTGGACGATTTGTCTGCATTAAACGATTAACATCATGATTACTTTCAAAAATATAATGATCTGCATTGGCAATATATGGCTTGATTTGATTTGGGACATACCCCGTATCCGTTACATATACTAGCTTTTCATTATCCGACTCAACCACAAAACCAATGGTATGAGGTGAATCATGTGATAAACCAATAAATTGAACACTCAAATCATTAAAAATCATTTTTTGATTTGGGAATACATCATGTTTATCTAAAGCATCCTTTAAATCACAATACGAATATACATCTAAATGTTTGAAATGCTTTAATTGAGAAACATGATCCGAATGTGCATGACTAATCAAAACACCATTTGTATCATCGACACAAGCTCCAACCTTTTTAAAACTTTCCATTAAATATTTTTTGGTTGAACCACAGTCAATTAATAGCTGTGTATTTCCATGACGAATCAAACAACTATTGCCTTTTGAACCACTACACAACAAATCAATGCGCATAAATATCATCTCCTGAAGCCTGTAAATTGGTAAAACGTGATATATTCTTTTCAAAAGCCAATTGAATCTTTCCAATACCACCATTACGATGTTTCGCTAAAGACAAATCAACCACTTCTGTTTCTTCCTGAGACTCCTTATCTTTATCATAATAATTACTACGATATAGGAACATAACAATATCGGCATCCTGTTCAATAGATCCAGACTCACGTAAATCCGATAATTGAGGTTCATGATCCGTTCTTTCTTCAACCTTACGTGAAAGCTGCGATAGCGCGATAACCGGACATTCCATTTCTTTAGCTAGAATCTTTAGGTTACGCGAAATATCACTGACCTCTTGTTGACGAGAATCGGCACGCGTTCCTGTAATCAACTGTAAATAGTCAATCACAACTAAAGAAATCGAACCATATTCACTCTTTAATTTACGACACTTCGAGAATATCTGAGACACCTTGATACTACTTGTATCATCAATAAAAATCTTTCTTTCACTCAAGTGAGAACCTGCCTCATATAAACGGGACATCTCTTCATTCGTTAATTTACCACTACGAAGCTTATCTGAATAAACTTGAGATTCCGAACTCATCAAACGTTTCATCATTGAATCACTAGGCATTTCCAGTGAGAATATCGCAACAGCTCCTTCATTACGTTTCGCAACTTGAGCTGCAAAATTTAAAGCCAAGGCACTCTTTCCCATGGCAGGACGAGCTGCAAGAATAATTAGATCCCCACGCTGAAATCCATTTGTCATACGATCCAATAAGACATAACCAGTTTCAATTCCAGTTACTCCCTTCATCGTACGAAGCTCTTTTAATTCATTAATAACACGCGAAACAATTTCTTCACTTGATTCAAATTCACTACCTCTACGATGACGTGTTACATCCATAACCAAACGTTCAGCATCGTCAAGTACTGTATCAATATCTTCTCCAGATGAATATCCTTCTTCACTAATTTGATCTGCAACATAAATCAGTTTTCTTAATTGTGCTTTATTTTTAATTGTTTCAATATATGATCGTGAAGTAGCACTTGAAATTGCTGAATCCGATAAGCGAATAATATAATCCGCTCCTTGACTAGATTCCAACTGATCCGTTTCCTGTAAACGCGTGATGACTGTATTCATATCAATGGGCTGACCATTTTCATGAATCGTACATATCGCTTGATAAATCTGTTGATGAGAAGGTAAATAAAATTCTTCTGCATGTAAATCGAGTTCCTGACAATCCTGAATAACTCTTGGATATACCATCAAAGAACCAAGAACAGATTGTTCTAAGGAAACTGCATTGGGCATTTCACGAGACATACTATGCCTTTTCACTTACATGAACAACAATCTCACCAATTACTTGTCCACGATATAAATCAACTGGAACACGCGTTACTCCCAATGAAGCAATTGATTGTTCTAATTGAAGTTTTCTTTTATCGACACGAATTCCTTTTTTTGCCAATGCCTCAACAATTTGTTTACTAGAAACAGAACCAAAAGTAGCTCCATTTTTACCTGTACTTAATCTAAATTCCAAAGTAATTCCCTTTAAGGTTTCACTCAAAGCCTCAGCCTCTTTTTTTAGTTCAGCTTCATGTTCGGCTCTTTCTTCCATTTGTTGATCTAGAACTTTGGCAGAACCCTTTGTATAGGCAATGGCAGACTTGTTTTTGAACAAGAAGTTTCTTGCATATCCATCACTTACTTCTACTACATCGTCTTTCTTTCCTAATTTACGAATATCTTTAAGCAATATTACTTTCATTGTTTTGTTCCTCCTCTATACATTTTAAGATCATATCCTTCATATGTTGTACGGATACATCTTCTCTTTCTACAGCAGCCGCACTAAAGTGACCACCACCATTTAATTTTTCCATAATCTTTTGAACATTATATGAACCATCACTGCGTGCGCTTACCGCAACCGCATTTGGATTATTCTTTACTTTCGCAATGGTAAAACTAGCTACACATCCTTTTATCAACAATAAGGCCTGCGATACTTGAGCCATCATAGTTTTTTCTAATGTTTCATCTTCAATAGCTGCAATCATAAAATGATTATAATATGGTTTCGCTTGTTGAATTAAAGCATTCTTCATTGAGAAATACAAATAGTCTTCACACAATGCTTTTTCGGCACGCTTAGTATTAGCACCCCAGTTTTGTAAAGCAGCGGCCGCCTCAAATGTACGTGCATCTGTATGCATTTTAAAGCGGTTTGTATCCACTAAAATACCCAAATACATAATAGTAGCTTCCATTTCAAAAATAGGAATATGATTGGGAATATTCTGAAGTAATTCTACAATTAATTCACAAGCAGAACTTGCACTACTTTCAACATAAGTTAATAAAGTATTTTTCACAAATGTATCACTACGCCTATGATGATCAATCACTAGAATACGATTGCATTGTTCTACGAAATCTCTAGCACTCGAAATAGCTGGAATACCATGATCAGCCATAATTAATAAATCTTTATTGAAATCTATGGAAGCCATAGCCTCATCTGGAGTAACCAAATTATGCCTTTCTTGAACAACTGAGCTAAATGAATTCATCACTTCTTGAAGTTGCTCATCTCTAGGTACATCTTTTAAAACAATATATACATCTTTACCTAACGCATGCGCCCAACTAGATAAGGCAAGACAAGCTCCCATACAGTCAAAATCACTCATAACATGTCCTGCAATATAAACACGATTTGATTCCATGATAGCTTCTTGAATTGATTGTGCCATAATACGAACACGTACTTTAGAACGAGTCGAGCTCGTCTCTGAGTTTCCTCCCACAAATTGAACAGTTCCCCCACTCGCACGGATAGCAGCCTGATCACCACCACGACTTTGAGCTAATTCAATCAATTCATTGACCATATCATCTAAAACTGTAAAATCATTCGAGCCATACGCAAAGGCCATACTTAATGTAATAGATACATCTAATTTATTAGCTTCATCTTTGATTAACTGTAAAATCGTAAAATTCTGTTTGCGCACTTGAGTTAAAATCTCTTTATTTAAAATAACCAAGAAACGATCCGAACGTAAACGTCTCACAAACATTTTGTTTTCTTTTGCCCAAGTTACTAAAGAAGTTCTTAAATGCGTATTGATTTGTGCCATGATTTCTTCATTTTCATAAGATTGATATTCCATATAATTATCTAACTGCAACAAACCAACCACAATTTCATTATCAAGATATTGCTGACGCATATTATAATAGTCTGTAATGTCTTTAACATACAATATTTGAGCATCTCTTTTACGTGTGATTTCATAAATACGGCCCTCACTCTTACCAATGACCATATCCACATCATCATCAAATAGAGTACGAATATTGCTGATCCAGCTTGTTAATTTACTATTCGTTAATATAATGCCTTTTTCTTTAAAAAAAGGTGATGCCCATGTTACAATATATTCTTCGTTGTAGGTTAAAATACCAACATCGCCAAAATTCAGTGCATCTTTAGCATCTTTTCCTAAAACCCTTGAAATATCTACCTCTGTTTTCATACCATGCTTCTTCAAAGACTTCCAAAAGCCAAAGAAAGCACAGATAAAAATAATCCATATAATCAAAATTGCAACCATGATTATGAATTCTTTTTTCAAAAATAACAATAGCGCTAATATGCAACCTAGTACTAGACCAGTAACGCACAGACTACGCCACTTTTCAAATTGTTTCATATAGAAAACCTCTATTCTTTTCTCAACTGTAAAAGACAGTCTAATTCTCCCATAAGTATCCACAACAAATTAAGCCCAGGTATAAAAGCACCAAAAATAGAAAGGAATGACCATCTCTTTTTTTGATACTTTACACATAAACTCATAAAATAAACAACACCAAAATATAAAAGTAAAGCACAATCCACAAAGAAAATAATTTGTGCTAAATCAACGATCCCCGTTGGACATTCTATCACATTTTGAATAAAAAAGAATGCAATCCACACCACAACAGAACATACTCCAACCCATCTTGGGCTTTGTACCTTCGATAATGGCTGCAATGGAACAATATCCATATGCATACGCATGCATACCATCAATGCGACTAAGTGAATACATAAAGCTTGTAAAAGTCCTAGCATACCTATCATCAAGTATGTGAAAACTTTTAAACTGATAAATGGAATATATTGTGAAATCATGAGGAAATCCTCATAGAAATCAATACCGAACAATGTACTCCATAATAGAATTATGCATAAATTTGCTATTATAGAAAGAATAAAACAAAAAATAAAATTTGTCATATTCTTAAAATGTTTAAAAACCCCTAATCCATAAAAATATCCAATCAACAAAGAAGTCCAACTATAAAACCAGGTTGTAAATCCTCCAAAAACCATCGTCATCAAACCCATGCATATTGTAACCAAAGCTCCCATTTTGACTCCACTCATCGCCGTATAAATTAGCACAGGGAAAGCAAAAATCCAAGAAGCACTGGATTCAATCATTAATGCACTTTGTTGATTTAAAAATAATAAAGCTCCATAAATAGCGCAAACCATAGCACCTTTTGTGATTTGTTTCGTTTTAATCATATTCTTATTATATAAAAATAAAAAAAAGACTTCAATATATGAAGTCTAATTAGTCAACCACGTAAGGTAACAAAGCCATTTGACGAGCACGTTTAATAGCTGTTGCTAACATTCTTTGGTATTTTGCACGAGTTCCAGTTACACGTCTAGGAATAATTTTTCCGTTAGCGTTGATGAAACGTTTTAATAATTCTACGTCTTTGTAGTCGATTTCCTTAATTTTGTTCTTAGTGAAGTAACAAACTTTTTTACGACCCATACGTTGTTTTTTAAATGCCATAAGTAAGTCCTTCCTTTCTAGAATGGTAAGTCATCACTAGCAATATCTAGTGAGTCATCTGCATTGAATGTTGAATCAAATGCATTATTTGTATTCTGCACAGGATTTGAATATGGATTTTGATTATATCCATTCTGCACAGGAGCAGCATATGTATTTTGAGCAAAACCTTGATTCATTCCATAATCTTGGCTTGGAGCTGAATAATTTGATTGAGCATTTTTTGGTTCTAAGAATTGAACACTTTCTGCCACAACCTCTGTAACATATACCCTTTGTCCTTGCTGATTATCATAAGAACGAGTTTGAATACGTCCTTCTAAACCAATCAATGAACCTTTGTGTAAATACTGTGTCATTAAATCAGCTGTTTTATTCCAAGCTACACAGTTAATAAAATCTGCATCTGGCTGTCCTTGTGTTTGAACACGACGACCAACTGCCATTGTGAATGAGCAAACACTTGTTCCGCCTTGCGTTTTACGTAATTCTGGATCACGTGTTAAACGCCCAACTAACACTACTCTATTAATCATATTTTTATTTAACCTCGATTATTTTTCGCTTTCAGTTTTTACAACCATAATACGAATAACATTGTTGCTGATACGAGACAAACGTTGGAATTCGAAAACTCCTGCATTGTTTGCAGTTACATTGATAACTACATAGTGTCCCTTTTTCATGTGATCGATTTCGTAAGCGAATTCTTTCACACCCCAGTCATCTACTTTGTCAATTGAACCACCGTTTTCAGTGATTGTTGCATGTAAACGATCTGAAACTGTTTTGAACGCTGCATCATCTAAAGATGCATTCACAATGTACATAATTTCATATTTTTTCATGTGTACACCTCCCTTTGGTCTTTTTGGCTTCTTACGAAGCAGAGAACAGGCATAAACCTGCTTCGTTATTATAACAAAAAAAGACTTTGCTTGTAAACCACAAAGTCTAGTATTTTTTTAATTGATATTGAGCATTGTAATAAAGCTCATTAAATCTAGTTCCCGCAAACACTTCAAGCACATCGCTTAAACCTGAAACCAACTTATAATCATGAATATTCGATAATGGAATCCAATATGATTCTTCATTTATTTCTCCATTAAACACATTCGTTTTATATAAGAACACAATGTGCCTGCAATTATCACTTGTGATAAACTGTTTGGTTCCACAAAGCTCTAATTGATCAACATCCAAACCTGTTTTCTTTTTTACATCACGAATTGCCGATTGTACAAATGATTCTCCAAGTTCAATATGACCACCAGGTAATGTATATCCATTTGGATTTTTACTATTTTGAACCAGCACATTTCCCTTGTCATCTTGAACCATGACCATATTTGTAAGTTCACAGAATTCAGCTTGTTTATTCGCATTCAATCGTCTTCTTTCAAGCGCTAACTTGCCATCCGCAACAATATTACGAATTTCTGTAGAAATACGACGTTCTGGGAAAGCCTTTGAAATATGTTTTTTAGCTTCTAAAGAGAAGTTATCCAAACTGTTTTGGAATTCTTCAATACGTTCGGATAGATCAGGACGTGACAACATCCATTCTTGGAAGGCTTCTTGCGCTTCTTGAACACGCAATTGACTTTCGGCTTCGAAATCCTTCTTGAAAGCTTCCATTTGTGTTTGTATCTTTTGGAATACTTTCTTGCGACGAAGTAAGGCAAGCACAGTAAATACACAGTCAATGCCAAATCCAATCGTAAAGGCTGACAAGAAACTCATCAATGCCGTAAGCGGAATATCCAACACGATATCTTGAATTACAGGATTGACAACATAAACAACTACAATAGACATAATGCCAAATAAAGTGGAATTCAATAAGCATACACGCCCATTGATATTCATAAATCTTTCAGAATAATCCCACCATCTTGTTTTAAATAAGATTTCCATTACCCAACTCGTAATATATTCCAAAGTACTTGTAATGATTACACCTAATATAAATACCAGTATTGGATAATCTTTCACAAATAATAAAGGATATAAAACCAGTAAAGCACCTACTCCATAGATTGGACAATATGGGCCATAAAAGAAGCCTCGGTTAATAAACTTCTTTGCGGGAATTCCACAATATAAATCTTCACACACCCAACCTAAAAAGGCATACAAAATAAAGTAAGCATACGCATATACAAACTCCATCATACACTCGCCTTCATTTCTTCACTTAATTTCGCATTAGCCAACATCAATCGAATACGATTTTCCTGATTTACCTTTGATGCACTTGGATCATAGTCGATTGCAACAATATTAGCTTTTGGGTACTCATTCTTAATTTTACGAACCATACCTTTGGCAACTATATGATTTGGTAGACACCCAAATGGCTGTGCACTAATGACATTGGTAACATCACTTTTAATTAACGAAACAACTTCGCCTGTTAAAAGCCAACCTTCACCCATTTTTACACCTGGATCAATAAAGGCTTTTCCATTATCAATGACTTCACTAAAATCATCTGGTGCAATAAATGTACCATCCTTTTTTACCATATCTCTAAATGTTTTCTGCATACGCATAATCACATCTTTGACTATATTATATATATAGTGATTTTTTTCGTGCATATGATAATATTCATAATCAATAATTGAATTTTCTACACAATATAACGCAAAATCCATAACTCCAGAAAGTACAGGTTCAAAACCTTCTTCAATTAAATAGTCTTCTAAATGTTGATTTCCTAATGGAGAATATTTCATATAGATTTCTCCAACAACCCCAATGCGAATCTTATCTTTAGTTCGATCTTGAGGAATGGCCTTAAACATTTCCAACATCTTTTTATAAATACGCTTTGATTGTTTATAAGAACCATGCTCAAACGTTGGAATCAATTCATCAATAAATTGATTGACAGCTCTATCTGTAGCTCCTTTTTCAAGTTCATAAGGCTTTACCTGATTACTTAGCCACATTAAGGCATCTCCATATAATGCTCCATAAAGAATGCGAAGAATCAAAGGCATTGTAAATTCAACGCTACTACCTTTTTCAAGGCCATTCGCATTCGCAGATAAACAAGGAATGTGTTGCCATCCTTCCATAGCCAAAGCCTTTCTTAATAAGGAAAGATAATTACTGGCACGACATCCTCCTGCTGTTTGTGTAATGGCACAGGCTACATGATTCATATCATATTTACCACTTTTTAATGCATCAATCATTTGTCCAATAACCAATAGTGCCGGATAACAAGTATCATTATGTACATGGGCCAAGCCTTCTTCACGTACTTGTTCTCCTTCGTTTGTCAAAACTTCTAATTTATATCCACTTTTCGCAAAGACAGGTGTCAATAAACGAAAGTGAATAGGAAGCATAGAAGGAACTAAAATTGTATAATCCTTCTTCATATCCGAATTAAATAATGTATATTCTAAACTCAATTTTAGACTCCTTTCTTTTGGGCAATCGCCTCTTTTAAAGAACGCAAACGAATTTTAGCGGCACCCAAATTATCAATTTCATCAATTTTGATTTGTGTATAAAATTTATTTCCATCCTTTAATATATCTCGAACCTCATCACTTGTAATGGCATCAATACCACATCCAAAGCTAACAAGTTGAATTAAATTCATATCTTTATTGTCAACTACATAGTGGGCCGCTTGATATAATCTTGCGTGATATGTCCATTGATTTAAAACATTCACTTTATGATTCATTTGACGTGGAACACTTTCTTCACTGACAACCACAAAGCCAAGTTGTGTCAATAATTGGTTCATCTGATGATTGATAAGTGGATCTAAGTGATATGGACGTCCACAAAGCACTATAATAGGATGATTGTTTTCACGTGCATAAGAAACAGCTTTTATATGTTCTTTTACCAATTGTTCATGGAATGCTTCATATTCATTTGTCGCTGCATTTTTCGCGATAATAATATCTTTTTCACTAAAATGAACACCCACCTTTTCAAAGTGCATGCGTATAGCTTTGGCAAAAGTTGCATTGTCATCAAAACTAATAAATGGATATACTATTTTTGTCTTGCCAAAATCCATATTGGCCGCGATCACTTCTGGATAGTAGGCAACTAGTGGACAATTATAATGATTATCCGATTGATGTTCATCTACATTATAGGTCATACATGGATAGAAAATCACATCTATACCCTCATTAATCAACTGTTGAACATGTCCATGCACAACTTTGGCAGGAAAACATGCCGTATCACTTGGAATACTTTGTTGTCCTGAATGATACATTTCTTTTGTACTTGGTTTTGACCATACAATTTCATAGCCTAAACTATCAAAGAATCGTGTCCAGAAAGGCAATAAGTCATAGTTATTTAAAACTAAAGGCATACCAATCTTTTTATCATGTCTAAATTTTTTCTTTTGCGCATTCAACATATCCGTTTTGATCTTATATAAATCTGGAAGTTCTTCCTTCTTTGTTTCAACACGATGCACCATCTTATCACATTTGTTTCCGGCAACTAAGCGTGTTCCATCATTAAACGTATTGATTGTCAATGAACAATGGTTGTTGCAGCCTTGGCAAGCCACGGATTGTGATTTATGTGTAAACTTCATTAATTGTTCATAATTCAAAATATTACTTCGAGTACGATGTAATTTTTTGGCATATAAAGCCGCACCATATGCACCCATTAAAGGGGCAATACTTGGTCGAATGACTTCAAGTCCAAGTTCTTGTTCGAAACAACGAAGTACTGAATCATTTTGAAATGTTCCACCCTGCACAACGATATGTTTTCCAATATCATCCTTATTCTTTGCACGAATAACTTTATATAGCGCATTCTTTACAACAGATTTACATAGCCCTGCCGAAATATCTTCAATGCTCGCACCATTCTTTTGAGCTTGTTTAACACCTGAATTCATAAATACAGTACAACGCGTTCCTAAATCCACAGGGTGTTTTGACTTTAATCCAAGTGTCGCAAATTCTTTGGCATCATAGCCCAATGATTTTGCGAATGTTTCAATAAAGGAACCACATCCACTTGAACAAGCTTCATTCAATACAATATCATCGATGTGTCCATCACGAATTTTAAAACACTTAATATCTTGTCCACCAATATCTAATATATAATCTACATCCGGATTGAAAGATCGAGCAGCCGTATAGTGTGCCATTGTTTCAACAATTCCACCATCTAAATGGAAGGCATGACGCATCAATTCTTCACCATATCCTGTAGCATAGGCTCCATAAATTTTAATATTTGGATTTGTTTCATAGATCTTCTTTAAATCTTCTAATACTACATCTAGTGGATTTCCCTTATTTGAAGTATATGAATCATATAAAATCGCTTCGTTTTCATCAAGTAAAACTAGTTTTGTAGTCGTTGAACCTGAATCGATTCCCAAATAGGCTTTACCATCATAATTCTTTAAATCAGCATACTTTGCATCATGTGATTTATGACGTTCAATAAATTTTTGATAGTCTTCTTCACTTTCAAACAAAGGTTTTGATTCCGTTAATTTAGCAGGTGCATGCACTAAATCTTCTAATGCTTTATATAATTCGTCATATGTAAATTCTTGATCTGCACAAATTGCTGTCCCTAAAGCCACAAAGTTAATAGCTGTTTCAGGACAATTAACTTGTGCATCGCTTAATTTTAAAGTCTCGATAAAACGTTTTCTTAGTCCACTCATAAAGTAAAGTGGACCACCTAAAAACAGGATGTTTCCTTCAATCTTTCTTCCTTGTGCTAGCGAAGTAATAGTTTGATCCACAACTGCTTGAAAAATACTGGCACACAAATCGCATTTATCTACACCTTGATTGATTAATGGCTGAATATCTGTTTTCGCAAACACACCACAACGAGATGCGATTGGGTATAAGCGATGATAGTTCAAACTCGCTTCATTCATTTCTTCTAAAGACATATTTAATAAGGTAGACATCTGGTCAATAAATGCACCTGTACCACCGGCACAAGTTGAATTCATCCTTTGTTCTACGCTTCCTTGAAAGAAAAGAATTTTTGCGTCTTCTCCACCAAGTTCAATAGCACAATCGGTTTCTGGATATAATTTAGTGACTCCAGTTGCACTTGCGAATACTTCTTGAACAAAAGGCAATTCTCCTTGTTCACATAATCCTAAAGCACCCGATCCGCTAATGGCAAATTTAAATGGTTCTTTTGTATATTTCTTTAATTCTACTAATTTATCTAGAGCTTTTTGACGCACTTGCGCCTTGTGTCTTTCATAACTTTTATAACAGATTTGGTTATTTTCATCTAAAACAACTGCTTTGATGGTTGTACTTCCAATGTCGAATCCTATACGATAACCCATAATCTCCTCCATTTTCTTTTTTTTATCAGTATTATTATACTCATTTTTCATTATTTTTCATGTATTCAAATGAAAATAAAGACAACTCACAAAATATGTTCACTTTGTTGTAGATTATTCGTCCTAAAACATATATCATTAAATTAACAAATAGTTAACAAGTTCAATACACGGGATTGTTATAATTATTTTTGGAAAGTTGGTAAATCAAATGAAAAACAAATTAACAAAACTTGAATTCAAGTGGATTTGTTACGACATGGGAAACTCTGCCTTTATTTTATTAGTCGCAACAATTCTTCCTATCTATTTTAATTATCTTTCAAGCTCGCAAGGTGTAGCCGAATACAACTACCTAAGTTATTGGAGCTATGCAGCAAGTATTTCGACATTAATTGTTGCACTTGCAGGTCCAATTCTAGGAACACTTGCTGACTATAAAGATCATAAAAAGAAAATCTTCTTAACAACCGCGATGCTAGGTGCATTGGCCCTTGCATGTTTCTGGATTCCAAGTTCTTGGTTTGCATTTCTAGTCCTATTTATTGCTGCCAAAGTTGCCTATTCTTTATCTTTGATTGTATATGACTCCATGCTTACAGACATTACTACTGAAGATAGAATGGATGCCGTAAGCTCAAAAGGCTATGCTTGGGGATATATCGGTAGTGTTGTTCCATTTATTATTAGTTTAGTCTTTGTATTAATGTATGACAAAATGGGCATGACATTAAAGGCGGCCATGATGATCGCATTTATATTAAATGCCGTATGGTGGATTGCATTTACACTTCCTTTAGTAAAAAGCTACAAGCAAAAATTCTATATTGAACCAAAGGCACATCCTGTTTTAGATACATTCGCTCGTTTAAAAAACACTTTAATGAAGGCAAAAGAACAAAAGAAAGTCTTCTTATTCTTATTTGCGTTCTTCTTCTATATTGATGGTGTTTATACAATTATCGATATGGCTACAGCCTACGGAACAAGTTTAGGACTAAATACAACTGGCCTTCTATTAGCTTTATTATTGACGCAAATTGTTGCCTTCCCTGCAAGTTTAACATTCGCTGTATTATCCAAAACAAAAGATACGGCTTCATTAATTAAAATCTCAATCATCGCATACTTCTTAATTTCCTTATTTGCCGTACAATTGGATAAGCAATGGGAATTCTGGGTATTAGCAGTTGCGGTTGGATGTTTCCAAGGTGGTATTCAAGCTTTATCTAGATCATACTTCGCAAAAATCATTCCAGAAAATGCCAGTGGTGAATACTTCGGACTATTTGATATCTGCGGTAAAGGCGCTAGCTTTTTAGGAACTATGTTGATTGGTGTTGTAACACAGATTACGGGTAAACAAAACTTAGGTGTTGCCGCTCTCTCCATCATGTTTGTGATTGGATACCTAATTTTTAATAAAGTATCTAAAATGGACGACTAAAAAAGATTGTACAAACAAGTACAATCTTTTTTTTTCCACTTTCATTATCATATCTTTTAACCCAAGAAAGAGAACCTGTTATTTTTATGATGGAATTACATCAAAAAATAAGTTTCTAACTCAATAAAATAAATACCTTTCCGTATTTTTTAAATATTGTTCTTGCTTATTCGACAAGTTTTCGACATTTGCCCTAAAGTCTGCATAGCCTTAGGTTATATCCAAGTAGTCAATTTCTACACAAATTGTACACAAAGAATTATAAAAACATTATACTTTCACAATATCTCAATTACTTTCAAATATAATAATCGAGATTTTTTAAATATACCCATCCACTTTTGTCTCTAGCTTTTTAAAATAATAGGCAAGAATGAAAGTGACAAGTATACATACAATTAGATAGATCCAGTCATTTAAATATCGATCAAATAGGTTCATTGAAATTCTTTGTAGGATATAGATTTCAAATACATATTGACCTAAGAAATGAAATAATTCATTTTTAATTTCTTTATATGCACATACATCTACAATGAAGAAACAAAAACAGATTGCGATTACTTCATATGCAAGTATAGATAAAGAAACTAAATACAAAATCAAAGCTAATAGAATCATAAAAATAAAGAATACTGGTTTTTGAATAATAGAACAAACCCGATCTTTATATTTAGATAGAATCATTCCTGCAGGAAAACAAAGAATGATATTGTACCACCATTCTTGACCTTTTACTTCTTCTATAAAAATCATATATAAAACAGTGAATGCAACACATGAAGTAATACCGTGTAACTTAAATAGTTTGAACGAAATATAACCTTAACTTTGCAGAATTTGTATAACTAAAAAATAAAAGAAGCATTAGTAGCTG
>URHY01000035.1 GCA_900547815.1 uncultured Solobacterium sp. | reverse complement strand
TTGCGGACATTTAAGAAGATATAAAAAGATAGTCAAAAAGACATATATAATTTTATTTAATCTTTTATGTCATATTTTGAGGATTATACAACGAGTAGAAAAAATGAACTTTATCAAGAATTAGTGGATGGAGATGCAAAAAAAGTAAATCTATTGTTAAATGATATACTATTAAGAAGTATTAGTTGTTTTGATAATCAAGAATCCTTTTATCATGGATTTCTGGTAGGGTTGTTGAATGATTATGAGGTGGTATCCAATAGAGAATCTGGTAATGGTAGATTTGATGTATGTGTTTTACCAGAAAACATCTTAGGAACAATCGTGCTTATTGAGTGTAAACATTCAATAAGTGAAGATAATCTGATTGATGATGCTAAAGAAGGCGCAAGACAAATAATTGAACAAAAGTATCTTGAAGAACATAAATTTAAAAAATATGAAAATGCAGTTGGCTATGGAATATCTTTCTACAAGAAACAGTGTTATGTAGTCAAAGCGTAATATGATTCTAAAATGTAGTTGGAAAGACTGCCATTGTGATTGTAAGAGTAGAGAGTATATGATGTGATACAGCTTCTACTCTTTTTCTATATCAACAAATGGTACTATGATATATTGAAGAAATGAATATATTGGACAATTCTTAAGAGGAGTTGTCTTTTCTTTTGTACTGCATATTGTTCTTGCGTGTCATTAATTGCAGTGGTAAACTGAAGCCAAGAAAAAAGTTAGTTTTATCTAACGCTTTGAGGGTTGATTATGAAATTTTATGAAAGCGGAGATCAAAGTAAACCAGTCATCTTTTTGTTTCCAGGAACTTGTTGCTTATATAGTAGTTTTGATCATGTGTTAGAAGGATTACAAGCATATTTTTATACGGTAGCTGTTTCTTATGATGGCTTTGATCCAAATGAGAATACTCAATTTTATTCGATGGAAGAAGAGTGTGAAAAGATTGAAAAAGAAATTATAGATCATTATGGCGGAAGAATTAAAGCAGCTTATGGCTGTTCACTTGGAGGCAGTTTTGTTTCTTTGTTGATTCAAAGAAAAAGAATTCATATTGATCATGGCATTATTGGGAGTAGTGATATGGATGAGGCTGGAAAGGTGATGGCTACAATTCAGGCATCTATAGTAACGCCTATTATGTATAAAATGGTGCATACAGGAACACTTCCAAAACTTATGGAGAAAAAAATTGCGCATATGGATGATTCGAAGAAGGATTTGGTGAATGGATTTTTAGATATGTTTGGTTTAGGTAGTCCTTGGATTACTAAGAGTAGTATTTATAATCAGTTCTATTCGGATTTAGTGACAAAAGTACAACACAATATGGATGTTTCAAATACAAAAATTCACGTATTCTATGCGACCAAAATGGGTAAAAAATACGAAAAGAGATACTATACATATTTTAAGAATCCAGATATTCATCGATTTAATATGCAGCATGAAGAATTGTTTTGTTGCCATCCTGACAAGTGGATAGAAGAAATAAGGAATGTTGTGGAAGGAATATAGAAAATAGTATTTTGAAGAATGGAAAAAAGGTGAAGTTGGATATGGCGGATAAAATACAAAATGCGTATGAATCATCAAAGAATATTTATGATGATGTTTTGACACAGGGAAATATTTTCAGTAAGTTGTATATTAAATTATTTTGGAATGGTACTAACGATAATGATATAGCACAGAAAGTTTTATCATATATTCCAGATGATTTTTCAGGTAAACTTCTAGATGTTCCAGTCGGAACTGCTGTATTTACCCAATATAAGTGGATAGCTTTAAAAGATGCGCATATTACTTGTCTTGATTACAGTATGGATATGCTTGAACAAGCTAAGAAAAGATTTGATGAGTATGCACATATTAAATGTATTCAGGGGGATGTATCCAATTTAAAAATGAATGATGAATCCTATGATATTGTGGTTTCCATGAATGGATTTCATGCTTTTCCAGATAAGAAAAAGGCATTTCAAGAACCGTGGCGAGTTTTAAAACCAGGTGGTACCTTTATAGGATGTTTCTATATTAGGGGTAAATCTAAAAGAACAGATTGGCTTGTGAATCATATTCTTTCTAAGAAAGGATGGTTCACCCCACCATTTCAAACTGAGGAAGAACTTAGAAATATTCTAAAAGAGATGTACAAACAAATAGATCTTCACATAGATGGATCGATGGTATATTTTTGTTGCACAAAATAATGTATGGATAGAAGGTGAGATTATGGTATTCAAAACAATAGGGAACAAATCAAATCCAGTTATACTTTTTTTTCATGCGATGGGTGTAACTGGAGAAAGCAGTATGCCAGTTGCCAAAAAATTAGCGGATAAATATTATTGTGTTCTACCCACTTCTACAGTATATTGTTCAAATCAAAAGTATCTAGGTAAAAGTGATGAGATACAACAGATTAAACGATTTTTAAGTGATCATGGGATCAAAGAGATTGAACTAGTAGTAGCATCTTCGATTGGTGCAGATCTTGCGATGGTATTTCTAACAGATACAAAAATACCGGTTAAGCATATATTCTTTGATGGTGGTCAATTTGCACAGATTGGTAAGATAACACGTAGAATTATGGCCCCATTTTTATATGTGACCATGAAAAGTTTGTATTGGACAAATGGGAACACATTGAAGAAAATTATGTGGTGTGACGATGATAATATTAAGCCTTATTTTATTGAAGCAGGAAAGAATTTGTCGTATACAAATTTGAGAAAACAGATGGATGATAGTTTAGAAGATAAGCCATTTCCAAAATTATCAGAAGAGCTACAAAAACATACATTCTGGGAATTTGGAAGTAAAGAAGATCATTTTAAATATCGAAATGCTGTGATGCAAGCCTATAAATATGGTAACTTTCCAGTTTTTGAGGGATTGAACCATATGGAGTATCAAATTCGGTATCCAGAAGGATTTGCCAGAATGTTAGAAATGATTATTAAGACAGATCAATTACCTGAGTTGACATTTTGAAAGAAGGGATCAGATAAATGCATTGTTGTAGAGATTAATGTTGACTTGCTTCAAATGATGAAGCTAAGAGAAACACTTTAGTAGATCCTATTTCAAAGTCTCTTATATTTTGAAGAATATAAATATATGCAGGTTCATAATTATTAGAATGTTAAGGATAAGTGAAAAATGATAGATAATTATTTAAAAGAAACGGAGATGCTTGATTATTCCAATGCTGCAATACAAGAACTAATTCAAAAGAAAAAATGGAAAGAATTGGATGAATTTGAAAGAATCAAGGGAATATATAATTTTGTTCGAGACGATATTTTGTTTGGGTACAACGAGGATGATGCGATATGTGCATCAAAAGTTCTATTAGATGGATATGGTCAATGTAATACAAAAGGAACCTTATTTATGGCTCTTTTACGAGCTTGTCAGATTCCATGTAGAATTCATGGTTTCACAATTGATAAAAGACTTCAAAAAGGAGCCATGACAGGTTTAGTGTATTGGAGTGCACCCCAAAATATCTTTCATAGTTGGGTGGAAATATATTTTGAGAATCAGTGGATTGAACTTGAAGGCTTTATTTTGGACAAGGCATATCTTAAGAAATTACAGAATCAATTTCCAAATTGTAAAGGTGCATTTTGTGGATATGGTGTAGCAGTAAAAGATTTTAGAAATCCTACCATTGATTTTAATCGCAATTCTACATATATTCAAAGTGAAGGAATTACACAAGATTTTGGTGTATATGATTGTCCGGATGATTTACTAAAAGAACACCATCAACAAATGTCAAGGCTAAAAGGATTTGCCTATAGATATATAGGAAGACATTTCATGAATCGTAATGTAAAAAAGGTACGTCAAAGATGAAGTCAAAAAGAATAATTGTTGTAGTTGTTAGTAGTATTGTTTTATGTTTATCCTTATTCTTTTTATTTCAAAATGAAACAGATACAAGTACTTCTAATAAAGATTTAACCTTGATTTATGAAGAGAAAGTATCTCCAAATAAGGAATATATTTCTAATAAAAAGGATATTGTGCATTATACAATTAAAATTTATCAAGAGGATAAGAATAAGGTTTATGTTTATGCTGAATCGAATTCTCCTGTTTTTGAAAATACAAATTATTCAGTTGATTATAATCAAAAATTATCTAAAGAAGATATTCAAATTAAATGGATAACACTTTCAGGGAGTACAGAACCTAAAGAGAATGATCAACTAGGTCTTGCGAATGTCAAAATAATAAAAGATGGAAGTGTAGTCAATGAGAAAGTCATTAGTTTTGTAGGTAAAGGTATTAAGGCCATTACGGATGTAATTGGATAAAATAAGGGAGTGTGATTTTGTGAAAAAAATGATATTAGGCATTGTTTGGCAACTTATGGGGTTTCTTGGCTCAATAGCTATTTTGTGCTCAGCAACACTTCATCAATGGGATTATAACGGGATTACTGGAGTTTTAGGTAGTTTGTTGGGATTAGACTTAATAATTCCATTCATTGTTTGTATAACACTATTTATTTGTGGTTTAGTAGTCTGCTTCAAAGTAATAGGGGAAGAGTAAATTTCAATTTATAATGCAATCTAAGAACACTCGTGACTTTAGTCATGAGATGAATTAGATATGCAGATGTTAGATAAATAATTTAAAAATAATAGGGATAATCTTTCAAATCACATTATCACCAAACAAATGTTAGTGGATTGTTTGTACAGTGTGAATAAACGAGCCAAAAACTATCGGGACAAAGAAAGGGAACAAAGAGCGTATTCTAGATGTCATCGGTATGTAGATAATTCAGCATTTATTGAAGGGGCTAGAGAAAAGAAATTAGAGATGTATCGCATGAAAGATATATTGTTGCAAGTTTTGACACCAATTTGTATCCACAAAGAGTTTATTGGCTACAAGACTAAAAGAATCTACAGCTATGAAAATGAGGAGTATAAAAAGTTTAAGAAACAATTCTATTATGAAGGACAATATATGGATGATGATTATTCCATTGTGTACTTTGGAGATGTTGAACTTAAGGATGAGCCGATATATCACTATTACTTGTTCTATGATTTAGATTGTGGACATACGTTTCATACACCTATTAAAAAAGAAGAATTAGACAAATATTCTTTACCCATTATTGAAATTAGTGAGTTAGAAACGACGGGTCACAAAGTCAATGATTTGGTAAGTGTACAATTTGTACGAAAAGTGATTCGATTGATTGAAGAAAATATGTATATATTACAGTAAAAGCGCAGGAGAATTCCTACACTTTCTTTCTTATAATGTATAAACTTTATCGGCTCTATGGGCCACTTCTTTTGAATGCGTGACAATAATAATACATTTTCCTTGTTCTTTTAAATCATCAAAAATATCCATAATTTCATCCCGCGTATCTGGATCTAAATTTCCAGTTGGCTCATCTGCCAAGATAATTTTTGGATCATAGCTCAAAGCTCTTGCGATGGCCACTCTTTGTTGCTGACCCTCCCCCGAAAGTTTTAAGATACGACGATGAATCTGGTCTTGATCTAAACCTACTTTTTCCAATAATTCAATAGCTCTTACTTCTTTATCGTTTTGATGCACATTCGCAATATCCATTGATAGAGTAACATTTTTAAATGCCGTTAACTTATTTAATAAGTACTGACTACTCCTCACCGCAAGCAGTGCGGGTTCTTAACTGACAACATTATGCAGCAATCGTACATTAAGTATTATACAAAAAGTTTACAGTTTTTAATAATGATTTGTGCTATAATATTAAATCGAAAATATAACCGAGGTATAAGAAAGTGAAGAAAAAGACTATAGTTCCGTTGATTGTATTTCTTGTAGGAATATGTCTATTGAGTGTATTTACATATAATACAAATGTTCAAATTCAAAAAGATAGGCGTACGATCGCAAAATTAAATGCTGTGACATATGGTCAGCGTATAGAAAATGATATTGAAAATGGAATTGAAATAACAGATACTTTAAAACAATTATTAATAAATGGAAATGGTCAAATCATAAATTTTTCCAAAGTAGCCGAAAATCTAATGTCTTATTCTATACAAAGTGTGCAATTAGCACCGAATGGAGTGGTAACAGAAATTTATCCTGAAGAAGGAAATGAAACGGGTAAAATTGATTTATTAAAGGATTCAAATCGAGGTGAAATTTCGAATTACGCAAAAGATCATAATATAACCATTACCCAAGGTCCTATTGAATTGAAACAAGGAGGTTCTGGGCTTGTTGTTCGTAATCCTATTTATCTAAAAGATGAAAATGGACAAGAATATTTTTGGGGATTTACGATTGCGATTTTGCGTGTTCCTGAAGTTTTTGAGGATTCGACAAACGCTTTATCTAAATTTAAATATAATTATCGACTTTCAAGAGAAGCGTCTGTTTTAGATAAGAAACATGTAGTTGTTGATGCAAATTGCGATAAAATGATTCGACCGGTCACTTATGATTTGACTGTCGGAAAAGAAAAATGGAAACTTCAAATCATGCCTAGAGCTGGATGGAGCAACTCTAAAACTTTATATTTAATTTTCTTTGGAGGACTATCCTTAGTTCTTCTACTAACTGGACTTACAACACTCTTATTACTACTGGATGAAAGAAGAGTTGAATTAAAAGAACTAGCCCATAAAGATGGACTGACTAAGCTTTATAATCGATATGGATTTGATGAAATGGCAGAAAAGATGATTTCAAAAAATCCAAAAGAACATTGCGTGGCCGTATTATTAGATGTAGATGATTTCAAGTTAATAAATGACATGTATGGACATGCCTATGGGGATAAAGCTTTAATAAGCCTAGCTGAAAATATGCAAAAATTTTTTCCATCTTCTGCATTGCTTGGTAGAAATGGAGGGGACGAATTCTGTATTCTTTTACCAAATTGTACAATGGAAGAAATGAAAGAATCTTTGATTGAATTCACAAAAACGCCAAAAACATTTTCGTGTAAAGGGCAAACATATTCTTTTTGTATCTCACTTGGTTATGCCGAATATCCAAATAATGCGATTGAAAGGTCTCAACTCATGCGTTGTGCCGACACAGCTCTTTATGAAGTAAAACTTCATGGTAAAAATGGATGCAAGGCTTATCAGGAAGGTTTTCAATCTGGTGTTCGTAAACAACTAGGATTTGTGTTAAATGATATTTCTGAAAATTTACCTGGCGCTTTTATTATTTATCGAGCGGATAAAGAGGATGATGAAATTTTTTACGCAAATAAAGAATTTTTAGATATGGCTGGATATGAAAATCTAGATGCGTTCTTTAATGGTACAAAGAAAAGTTTCCGAAATTTAATTCGTGAAGACCAACAAAAAGTGGTAGAAACTAGTATTTGGAATCAAATTGAAAGTGGAAGTAAGAATGACTATATTCATTATCAATTAAGAAGACAAGATGGAACCTATATTCCTGTACTTGATCAAGGAAGAATTGTGGAAAGCGAACGTTTTGGTCGAGTTTTCTATGTTTTATTTATGGATTGGCAAGCTATGCAGTCGCATTATAGTGAAAAGTTTAACGCAAAAGATGTATGATAATTTTTGTCACACACCTTTTTTCGTTTTATAATGAAACCATGAAAAATAAATATGTAGTTTATCGAATACTAATTAGTTTTGTGTTGGTTTCTGTTTTAACGAATATGGCATGTTTGTTTATTCGTAACAGCGTAATTCAACAAGAAAAATTAAAGGCAGAATATACAGTAAATTCAACAATCAATCGTGTTGAAATAAAGCTTGAGTCGTATATTGAAAAAGTAGGCTTTTTAAAGAAGACAATTGAGGCTGGAATTGATTTAGACGATGCTTACTTTGAATCTGTGGCATCTAGACTATATGGAGATGATCCGGCTGTTAAGACAATTGAACTTGCGCCAAAAGGAATTATTCAAAATGCATATCCATTTAAAGAAAATCAAAAAGCTATTGGCATGAATATGTTGGCAGAACATGAACGTAAAGAGGCTGCTACTTTGGCAAAAGATACAAGGAAATATACATTGGAAGGTCCTTATGATTTAAAACAAGGTGGAAAAGGAGCTTTATTATACGATCCCATCTATGTGAATGAAAAGTTCTGGGGATTTTCCATTTTAGTCATTGATTGGGATGCATTTTTAGATGAAATTCACTTAAGTGATTTGAAAAAAGCATCTTATGATTTTGTCATTTGGAAAACGGATCGTGTCACAAAGAAAAAGATTATTATTTCTCAAAGTTCAAAAAATATAGATTCAAATACATTGTTGATTAAATGTAAGCTTCCCAACAATAAATGGAATTTTGAAATTGTGCCAAAACAAGGTTGGATCAATACATATGTAATGAGAAGCTTAGTTGTTGCTAGTATTTTGATTGATTTTCTAGTAACGGCAGCCATTGCTCAATTTGAAATTCGCCATCGAAAAGATTTAGAGTATGCCAGTCAAATTGAATGGCAGGCAAAAAAAGCACAAGAAGCAAGTGCTGCCAAATCTCGTTTCTTATTTAGTATGTCACACGACATTCGTACACCTATGAACGCAATCATGGGATATACGGAATTGATGGAAAAGAATATTGGAAATGCAGAAAAAGAAAAAGATTATCTAGCCAAGATTCACTCTTCTAGTAAATTTCTTTTAGATTTAATTAACTCCATTTTAGAAATGGCTCGTATTGAAAGTGGAAAAGAAACATTGAATATAAAGGCATGTAATATATTTGATGTGTTAGATTCTTTGAATTCAGTCTTTGAAAAACAAGCTGAACAAAAAGGTTTAACCTATCAGTGCAACACAAAGATTGAACATCCATATGTGTATTGTGATCAAATTAAGTTTGAAGAGATATTGTTGAACGTGATTGGAAACTCCGTGAAATATACTAAAAATGGAAATATTTCGATTCATGTTGAAGAAGTAGAAACTGGTAGTTTCCAATATATAATTCAAGATACAGGTATTGGAATGAGCGAAGCGTATCTTCCACATGCCTTTGAAGACTTTTCTAGAGAAAAATCAGGTACGCAAACGAGCATAAAAGGTACAGGGCTTGGCTTATCGATTGTAAAATCTTTGGTTGAATTGATGCATGGTACAATTGAGATTTCAAGTCAAGTCAATCAAGGGACAACAACTCGAATGAAATTTCATTTTGAAATTGCCAAAGAAAGTGAGTTAGAAAAAAATCAAGAAACGAATATTATAGACCTTAAAGGAAAACACATTTTACTAGCTGAAGACAATGATTTAAATGCAGAAATTGCGATGACACTTTTATTTGACTATGGATTTATTGTAGATCACGTAAGTGATGGAATTGCTTGTGTAAAACAAGTCAAAGAAAAAGAATACGATGTAGTTTTAATGGATATTCAAATGCCAAATATGGATGGCTATCAAGCAACACAAAAGATTCGTGAATTTAGTGATATTCCAATTGTGGCGATGACGGCCAATGCCTTTGAAGAGGATAAACAAAAAGCGTTATCCATTGGAATGAACGGACATATTGCAAAGCCAATCGATATGGATAAAGTTATTTCAACCTTATCAAAAGTATTAACATTTAAGTGTCCCGTTTGCGGAAAATATACATTTCAATCCGGACCAGGAAGCTATGAAATCTGTCCAGTATGTGGATGGGAAGATGATAAAGCACAATATAAAGATCCAAATTTAAAAGGTGGAGCCAATAAACTAAGTTTGAAGGAGTATAAAGAACGATATGAAAAGAATCATGAATAAATATTTGCTCTTATTTTTTTGTATATTCTCACTTGTACTTCCAACAGGATGTGAAATTAAGGAACAAAAACAAGTAGTCGTAGACTATCAAGAATACCATTTTCGTAATGAAGATTTGTTAGAGTCTCACTATGAAAAACATGGAAAAGAAATGGGATTTTCATCATCAAAAGAATACGAAATGAGTGCCAGTGATGTAGTCAATAATCCAGAGTCCTTACATAAAACAGAAAAAGAAGATGGAGATGATGTATACTACAAAGAAAATACCAATGAATTTGTGGTCGTATCTACCGATGGATATATTCGTACTTATTTCAATCCGGATTCTGGTAAGAAATATTTTGATAGGCAATGATGAAAAAAAGACCGAATGTCAGATTAAAACCTGAATATTCGGTCTTTCTTGTCATTAAGCTAAAACCTTTTCTGGTTGTTTATAAATATTTCTATTTAAAATACGAACCAAAACAGGAATGACAATCAATTGAAGGATGATACCTGGAAGACAAGTAATAAAGCTAGCCATCATAAATACAGATAATGTATATCCTTGTGTACTAAGAATACATGTATTGACAAAACCATTCATAATTCTTCCTGCAAGCATGGCAATAATTAAGCTTGCATATAGTTTAGTCATTTCATTCTTCATTGAAATATATTGTGTACATAAACCAGCTACTAAACCATATACCGCAAGTTCAATCATCATTTGTGGCAACATCATTGCAGGAGGCATACCTGTTGTCACACTTGAAAGAAATGGTGTAATAATTCCACATGCTAAACCATATGGCCATCCACAAAATAATCCACAAATCAATACAGGAATGTGCATTGGTAAAAATATGCTTCCAGCATTTGGGATCACATGAAATGCCATTGGAAGTAATACACCTAAAGCGATGCATAAAGCGCAAGATACTAGTTTTTTGGTGATACTATTCATCGTTAAATACCTCTTCTTCTAAAAAATACTTGGTAAGGATATATGGACATATCAAGATTTAACATTGTATATATTGTTTTAAATAATCGATATCTAAAATTAATATTTTTTGATTTACAATCTTAATGACGCCTTCCTTTTTTAGCTCACAAAGAATTCGACTCACACTGTTTCGAGTGGAAATTCCACAAAATCCTGCGATATCATCATTTGTGATTTGAAAATCAATAAGCATACCTGCCTCTACTTTTCGACCAAATAAATGGATTAATTGATATAAGAAGGAGCATATTGCACCTGTTTTTCCATTCATCATCATAATTTGTTGGCGAAAAATAGCTTCCGTTAATTTTTCTCGATAATATGCGTTTATATAATCTTGTAGTTTTTGATTTTGATTTACATAACTCCAAAATAATACTCAAGGAATTCTATAGAATGTGGCCACATCACTTTCAACACGAACATTAAATGGAGCAGATGTATATTGACTTACTTCATCTTTTAATAAAGAAATAATATCAGGTGTATTGATATAAGAAATGTTGAATTCACGACCATCATGCAGGATGATACTTGTCTTAATTACCCCTTCTTTTAACACATAGGTATCTTGTTGTTCAAGTCCATAATATGCTAAATAGGTGTGTCTTTTTTTCTGTATAATAGGCACATTTTTCTCTTTTAAAAAATTTAATAAGTATTCATTGTCCATATTCGCTCTCCTTTACCAGTTTTGGATTATAACAATACTCTAAATTTTGTGAAACAACAAATGTTAATATTAATTGAGGTTTCGCAATTATTTAATTCGGATTATATTAATTCGGGAAAAAAGGAGAGATAAAAATGTTTGAAATGAATGTACCTTATGATAAAGGTCAAATGAAAATCAAATTAGAAGATAAAAACTTAGCTGGTGTTTTAGAGGGAAGACAAAGCGATTATAAAACTACACTTTCAGAAAATGAAATTGTTGAACAATCATTGGACAATCCAATTGGTTCAAAAAGCTTAGAAGAACTTGCCAAAGGCAAGAAAAATATTGTCATTATCAGCTCAGACCATACGCGTCCTGTACCTTCAAAAATTATTACACCCATTCTTTTAAGAAGAATTCGTAGTGTATCACCCGATGCACGTATTCGTATTTTAGTAGCGACAGGATTTCATAGAGAAAGTACTCATGAAGAGCTTGTAGCTAAATATGGTGAAGAAATTGTAAAAAATGAAGAAATTGTTATGCACGTATCAACAGATGATTCTTCCATGGTAAAAATTGGACAATTACCAAGTGGAGGCGACTGCATTATCAACAAAGTTGCAGCTGAAGCTGATTTATTAATTTCTGAAGGCTTTATTGAAGCCCACTTCTTTGCAGGATTCTCAGGAGGAAGAAAATCAGTGTTGCCAGGTATTGCTTCTTATAAAACAATTATGGCAAATCATAGTGGTGAATTTATCAATGATAAAAAATCACGTCCAGGAAATTTGCAGCACAATTTAATCCATGAAGATATGGTTTATGCTGCAAGAACGGCAAAATTAGCCTTTATTGTCAATGTCGTATTGAATGGAAATCATGAAATTATTGGCTCTTTTGCCGGAGATATGGAAAAGGCACATGAAAAAGGTTGTGATTTTGTTCGCTCTTTGGCAAGTGTAAATAAAGTAGCTTGTGATATCGCAATCAGTACAAATGGTGGTTATCCTTTAGATCAAAATATTTATCAAGCCATTAAAGGTATGACAGCAGCTGAAGCTACATTAAATCCTGATGGCATTATCATCATGATTGCAGGTTGTCGTGATGGACATGGTGGAATTGGATTCTACCACAATATTGCGGATGTAAAAGATCCAGAAGAATTTGAACAAAAAGCGATTCATACACCTCGCTTAGAAACCGTTCCAGATCAATGGACATCACAAATCTTTGCACGTATTCTAGCTCATCATAAAGTTATTTTGGTTTCCGATTTAGTAGATCCTCAACTTGTGAAAGATATGCATATGGATTTAGCTACAACTGTAGATGAAGCTTTAGAAAAAGCATTTGAAATAAAAGGAAAAGATGCCAAAGTTGCCGTCATTCCTGATGGTTTGGGTGTCGTTGTAAATATGTAAAGAAGGGAATTTGAATTTATGTTACACAATTTAATTGCGGAATTTTTATCAACAGGACTTATGATCTTATTTGGTGTGGGAGTACATTGTGATGAAGTTTTGACAAACACAAAATATCACGGAAGCGGACACATCTTTGCGATCACAACATGGGCATTTGGCATTAGTGTAGCCCTATATATCTTTGGTGGCGTTTGTATGAATCCTGCCATGGTACTTGCACAATGTGTTTTAGGCATGCTTCCATGGACATGCTTTATTCCATACGTTATTGCCGAATTTTTAGGCGCACTTGTAGGAGCTTTGATTTGTTATGTGATGTATAAAGATCATTTTACAGAAAGCGAAGGAAATGTGAACCCAATCGCCATTCGTAATATTTTCTCTACCAATCCAAACTGCAGAAATTTGCCAAGAAACTTCTTTGTCGAAACACTCGCAACAACAGTTTTCTTGAGTGCTATTTTAGCGGTTGCTACAAAATATGAAACACAATTACCAATTGGCGTTGGACTTATTGTATGGGCTGTTGGTATGGGTCTAGGAGGAACAACTGGATTTGCGATGAATCAAGCTCGTGATTTAGGACCTCGTTTGGCCTTCCAATTATTACCTATTAAAAATAAAGCCAATAATGATTGGCAATATGGACTATTAGTTCCAGGAATTGCTCCTTTTGTAGGTGCATTACTTGCGGCTTTATTCTGCCATTTATTTTTAGGTATTTAATATTAGAAAAAGACAGATATTCAAAATCAGACTGAATATCTGTCTTCTTTTATATTTTCTTTTGAGTTTTTAAATCATAAAGTGCAATACCTAAACAGAAGATTTCAGAGACGGTACAACTAATCCATATGCCATTTTCCTTAAATAATGTTGTACAAACAAATAGAGATAATAAGACAAATAGAATACCACGAGAAATCGAAAGCACAAAGGCTCTTCTAGGCTCTTCTAAAGCGACCATGTAGCCGCTAGTGATGACGACATGTCCCATAATTAGAAAGACAAAGCTAAATTGGCGTAGGGCTGTAATGGTATTAAAGTAATTTTCTGTATTTACTGGAATAAAGGCAACGGTGATATTTGGTGCAAATACTTCTACAATTAAGAATAATAAAATTCCAGCACAAGATACTAAAACACGTGCATATTTATGGAAAGTTGAAACGGCTTTTTTATCGCTTCGACCATAGTAGTAGCTAACCAAAGGCTGCGTTCCTTGACTCGTTCCAACCATCACCATCAATACTAAGTTATAGATATACATTAAGACGGTAAAAGTAACAAGTCCATTAGTACCAAGGAGTTGATTGATACGATAGTTAAATACTGTAATCATAATGCCTGGAGAAATTTCAGAAATACAATCGGGAAGTCCTAATGAAAGAATTCTAGAATATTCATGCCAAGGATAGTTTGCCTTCACAAAATGGAAATGCGATTTGTGGCTAAACGCAAAATGATAAAAGAAGAAGCAGAAAGTTACAAGTTGAGATAAACCTGTAGCTAATGCAGCACCACTAATTCCCATATTGAAAGCTCCCATAAATAATGGGTCAAGAACAAGGTTGGTTCCAGCTCCTAGACAAATACCTATAATGGATTTTTGAGGAAAGCCATCGGCCTTTAAGAGAACTTCAAAACAATAAGAGACTATATAGAAGAATGAGAAGCAGGACAATATTTTGATGTAGGTATCTGTATAGTTAAAAACATCTTCATTGGCACCTAAAAATTCTGTAATATGATGTGAATTTATAAAAGATAAAACCGCAATGCATAGGGCCACACAAGAAATCGTAATGGTATTCATTGAGAATACTTCATGCATTTTTCTTTCTTCATTCGCACCACGATAGATCGACATGACAGTACTTGATCCAATCGCAAATAAGACTCCAATGGAGAAGATGGTTGTGATATAAGGACTTGCCACGTTTATGGAAGCTAATGCCGTATCGCCTTCAAAGTGGGCAACAAATATACCGTCTACTAAAGTATATAGATTAAAGATAACCATCGAACATATGGATGGTATGACAAACTTAAGATATTGTTTCAACATAAAAATCACCAATTACAGTGTAAACCTTGGTATAATACTAAGGTCAAGGGTGGCAATATGAAAAAGTATTATAAAATCAATGAAATCGCAAAATTATACAATATTAAATCGGATTCTTTACGTTATTATGAAGAAGTAGGATTAATTTGTCCTATGCGTTCAAAATCAAATTATCGTTTATATACACTGAATGATATTTATATTTTAAATATTATTCGTGACTGTTTAAAACTTGGATATGATACATCACAAATCAAGGAATATTTAGACAACCGAAGCGTAAATAATACGATTGTGTTTTTAAAAGAAGAAGAGAAGTTGATTCAAAGGCAGATTCAAGAATTACAATCCACTTTGTTTTCCATTCAAACACGAATTGAAGATTTAGATCGTACGCAGTATATGGAATTTGGTACATGTAAGATTGAAGTATATCCCAAAAGATATTGTCGGTACTTAAAAGAAAAAATTGATCAAGATGAAAAGATTGACTTTTTATTAACGAAACTGAGTGAATCGATGGAAGAAGATATTTCTGTATTAGGAAATATGGATTCAGGCAGTGTTGTAGAATATAAAAATAATGAGTACGTGTATACAAGTGTATTTATTTTAACTCAAGAAGATAAACACGATTTCATTCTAGATGAAGGCTTATATTGTACATATACGTACTCAGGCCAGTATGATCGTACAAACCAGCTCTTTTATAAAATGAAAGATTGGATTCAAGAACACAATTATAAAATTGAAGGACCATTCTTAGAATTTTTATTGATTGATATTCATGAAACAAAAAAAGTGGAGGAGTATATTACTTCCATCCACGTTAAGGTTAAACCAAGATGATAAATCCAGATTCAATAGGCTTATATTCTTCAACATCCATTGAATCATAGTATAAATCTCCATTTGAATCCAATACTAGAATTCGATGATTCTCACAAATCGTTGGTAAGACTTCTAAAGTGTTGTTGATTTTATAAACTTTATTTTCTTTTTCAAACAATTGAGAATTATATGGTTCTATATCATCTTCACAAATATAGGTGTAGCTAGCACAATATAATTTACCATCTTCAAAGTAAGGCTCAATACGATCTCTAGAACCGTTACAAGGCGTATTTAAATAGCTTTGGGCATGTGTATCATCGATTGCTTCAATTGGAAATTCAGATACGACTGGTTCAGATTTATTGCCATGTACAATCAATGACATTGTATCCTCAGTCATATTGAATTCTACACTGCACAACATTTGGTTTGTGACAATATCATAATAAGTTGTATCACACACAATATATTTCTTGTTTAATCTGGATTTCCAGACTGAGTTTAGCTCTTGTTTTTTTGCTTTTTGTGCAAACGCAACCGTACGATTTCGAATTGTCTTTAAAAGATAATCCCCTTCAAAGAAGATTTGATTTCCTTTTTCATTGGTCCATTTGCCATTGGAATAATTTAATAAATCACTCATGAGCCAGCCTTTTTCTGTTTTGTCTTGCACAACCATACTTGATTTGATGGTTGTGATTTTTTGTAAGCCAAAGGCATGGGCATACATACCCGAATAATCTGGATATGTATTTGGTTCTAAATACGTATTGAATAGGCGCATTAAAGTTGTCGGAACTTCTAATCCACAATCATGTGTTTCGCTTAATGTTAGTACGGAATTGTATTTAGGAACAATGATCAGTCTTGAACTAAAGAACATACTGTTTCCACCTTTTGCCAAAACTCCATCACCAAAATCATAGTCTGGATCATGGTGTCTGACTAGATCCCAGCCTAAGCCAAAATCAATGGCGCCAAGATCCGATTCTAGAAATGTAGTGCCCCAGGATTTAGCCATTAAAGCTTTAGATTTTTCACTAATAATAGAATTAGGTTCTAGAAATAATTGTCCAAACTTACATAGATCGATCATAGAAGTAGTGATGCCACCAGCTCCTTGAATTGGGAAGTATTCTTTTGGTTTCTTACATTCAGAAACTAAAGGATAATTGGAATTGATTGTATAGCTTGTGTTAGTGCTTTTTGCGCCAATCTTTTCTGTGATATATTTCTTTAAGACATCTTCATAATTCATATTACGAACTTTCGAAACAATCATTTCAGCGAGTGTAAAACCATCATTACAATATGTACTGTAAGTTCCTGGATCTGCCTTTAGAGTGCTATTTGATAAATAGTTTAATACTTCGCTATAATAGTCAAACTTAGATGTTGTACTCACACTAAAATGTTTCCATTGTGTTCCAGGAAGTCCACTTGAATGATCTAAGCACATACGTACTGTAATATCTTTATATCTCTTATCTTTCATTGTAAATTCAGGAAGAATATCTGCAACTTTATCTTCGAGTTGAATTAATCCTTCATCCACTAACTGCAAGATGCATACAGTGCAGTAAATTTTAGATATCGAACATACATTAAATGTGCAATCTGTTGTGATGGGTTGATTGTTGATTTTGTCTATGACACCAATCGCATCGGCACATACAATTTTTCCATTTTGCATGAAGGCATAGCTACAAGCTGTATAGTCTGGCTTTACCATAACTTTTAATAATTGAGTAACTTGATTTTCCATATGATTTCTCCTTTTTAAAAGAAAACGAGAAGATAATAAACCTTCTCGCTACTCCGCAACGGTATCAATTAAAATGCTGTGATAGGCATTCACAATATTATCAACCGTTTCTTCAACATTCGCATTGTTGACAGCTACATAAGCTGCGTATTTTTGGTACAATGGGTATCTTTCTTTATGCATTTGTTGAAGGGCTTGTTTAGAACTTGATAAAGGTCTATTTGGATCGGAATTGATTAATTTATCGATATCGCGATCAATGAAAATCGTGATTCCATTTAAACGCAAGAAGTCCATATTGACTTTATGCTTAACGACACCACCACCTGTTGCGATGATTTTATTGTTCATTTTACTAGCTTCAATCGCAACCTCTGTTTCAATGGCTCTAAATCCAGCTTCTCCAGATTCTTGGAAAATTTCTGGAATACTTTTGCCGGCTTTGGCAATAATCATGTCATCTAAGTCGAAGAATTCTTTTCCAAGCTTTTCTTCAAGCATTTTACCAATTGTAGTTTTTCCAGCACTAGGCATACCAATCAATACGATGTTACAACGATCTTTCAACATTTCTTTTTTGATTTCATCAATGATTGAATCATCAAAAGACATGTCCTCGAAAATTTCAAATGTATATTTAGCTTGTGCAATCAACATTTCCAAACCAATCACACGCTTGATATTTGATTCCTGAGCTTCAAAACATAAACGTGTAAGAATTGGATTGTATACAACATCCAATACACATTCTAATTTGTGGAACCAACTTACATCAACGGGTGCATTCATAATATTTGGATACATGCCTACTGGACTTGTATTGACGATAATATCTGCATCTAAGTGAGATGTATACATTTCATCATAGCTAATGGCACCACGATTTGCACTTCTTGAAACAATCACAATGTCTTTTGCGTTTTCGTGTTCACAAACGGCTTTAACAGCTGCACAAGCACCACCATTGCCTATAATCAATACTTTCTTGCCTTCCATATGTACGTTGTGTGCTTTAACCATATATAAGAATCCACCAAAATCTGTATTGAATCCTTTTAATTTGCCATCTACATTGATGATTGTATTGACAGCACCAATGGCTTTAGCACTTTCATCCATTTCATCTAAGTAAGGAATGACATCCTTTTTATATGGAATAGTTACGTTGATTCCTTTAAAATCTTTCTTTTCCATAAATTCTTTGAATTCTTCTTTATTTAATTCGACTAATTGATAGTCATACTCTTTTACATTCTCAATCTCTGCAATTCTTGTCTGAATTTGTTTGGAGAAACTATGCCCTAAATGTTCACCTATCAATCCGTATTTCATATCATTTCCTCTTTCCTAGAACATCTCTTTAAATGTTAAAAAAAGCATTTCGAAGTAGAAATGCTTTTGTGTAACGCCCTGAAGCTTAAAAATAACCATCGTATACATATGGCTTTTTCAGGGCTATTTAAAGTAAAAGTAATAATGTCTTGAAGTGTTCATACGCATAGGATACACCATTTCGTTGAAACTGGCAACCTTAAAATGAAAATAAATGTAAAAATCAGAAAGCTGTTTCAAAAAAAGACCATACATACATATGGTCAAATACTTGTCTGGATTGTTTTTCTGTTGTAAACCAAGTGAAGATACATCGCATCTTGTGCACGTAAAGTGTCGTGTGCGGCAATAGCTTCGGCAATTTCACGGTGCGATTCGATTGTCTCTTTGTGTAATGCGTTTCGAGTCATTTCTACAAATAATGGAATGGAACTATTGATCACTGGCACTAAACGAGGTACAACCACGTTTTTGCTGCTTAATGCGATAGCGGTATGGAATTCAATATCTTTTTGAATATGATCTTCATTGTTTTTTAATAAATCTTCAATTTCATCACAAAGTTTTATGATTTTTTTTATGTCTTCTTCATCTGCATTGGCGGCAGCCATAGAAGCAATGGATGGCTCTAATAAAAAGCGTACTTCTAATAAGTCGTGAACCAATTTCTTTTTATTTGAGATAAAAGTGAATCCTAAAGGATCTTCAACCATTCCAGGCGTTTTGGCAATATAAGTTCCTGAACCTTGGCGAATAGTTACGATATTGCGAGATGCAAGTAATTTCATGGCTTCACGAACTGAACTCCTTCCTGCATTCAATTTTTCACATAAAACAGTTTCGTTAGGAAGCTTATCTCCAGGCTGTAGGTTTTCTTCTAATATAAGTGAGATGATGTCTTCGGATATTTTTTGTGGAAGACTTCTTTCATCTGGTGAATTCATCATATGATTTACTCCGTTTCTAATCTATATTTATAATAAGGGATTGTTGAAATGATGTAAATGATGAAACAAATTAATTTAATAATAGTATTGCATTTTAAAATAAAACAATATATTATTGTAAACGTCAGATGAATTAATAGAAATTAGAAAATTATAACGCTATTTGATATGCTTAACAATCAAAAAGGTCAGATGAATTAATGGAATTTATATAAACATCAGATGAATGAAGAGATAATTGATAGAAGATATAGCTTTTTTTGCAGATCCAACGGTAGCTGTAGTGGAAATTATTTTTTTACTTGAATTGATTATTGAATTCAAACCTCATTTGGTTCTTTTCATGATGCTTTCGCCTTTTATTATTGGAGTCAAAGTGGGTTAAACGTGTCAAGACATTGTATTACTAATTGGATCCATGTTTGATAGGATTATCTGGTATCATGGCAACAAGTATGCTTAATAGAGCGGCCATGTGTTTGGCAATTTGTGGAGGGGCTACAGCCTTGAGTGATGTCAATGATGCAGGCTTTTGGTTAGTTGGTTCATTTTTAGAAATTAATGAGAGAACAACACTGAAATCATGGACGATTATGGAAACACTTATTGGTGTAACAGCACTGATAGTTAGTTTAATTATTTCGCTATTTGCGTAGGAGGAAAAAATATGAAGTTAATTAGTCAAGAAATGCGAAAATTAGCACCTGAACTTGATCCATTACGTATTGGAACAGGTTGGAAGAAAGAAGATTTGGGAAAAGTTCAAGTCATGATTGAAAGTACATATGGTGATAGTCACCCAGGTAGTGGTCATTTAAATGTACTTGTTGATGAAGTTCGTAAGGGGATTGCCGAAGAAAATGGATTTGGTGCACGTTATTATTGTACAGATATTTGCGATGGAGAAAGCCAAGGAACGGATGGAATCAACTATAGTCTTGCTAGCCGTGAAATGATTGCGAATATGATTGAAATTCATGCGAATGCTACACCATTTGATGCTGGTGTATATCTTTCAAGCTGTGATAAAGGAGTTCCAGGAAACTTAATGGGTCTTGCCAGAGTCAATATTCCTTCAATCTTTGTACCTGGCGGAACTATGAATGCTGGACCAGAAATGTTGACTTTGGAACAATTGGGTATGTACAGTGCTAAATTTGAGCGTGGTGAAATTGATGAAGCTAAATTGGATTGGGCAAAATGCAATGCTTGTCCAAGTTGTGGAGCTTGTTCATTTATTGGTACAGCTTCTACTATGCAAATTATGGCAGAAGCATTAGGCCTTGCCCTTCCAGGTACTGCTCTTATGCCTTCAACTAGTCCAGATTTATTAGCTTTCGCAAGAAAAGCAGGAAGACAATCCGTACGAATTGCTCAAATGGAGAATATGAAACCATCCGACATTGTAACTATGGATAGCTTTGAAAATGCGATTCTAGTACATGCGGCTATTTCAGGAAGTACAAATTGTTTGTTGCACCTTCCTGCCATTGCTCATGAATTTGGTATTGAAATTACAGGAGAAACATTTGATCGTTTACATAGAAATGCTCATTATTTATTAGATGTTCGTCCAGCAGGACGTTGGCCAGCTGAATGCTTCTACTATGCAGGTGGTGTTCCAGCGATTATGGAAGAAATTAAAGAACACTTGCACTTAGATGTTATGACTGTCACTGGTAAAACATTGGGTGAAAATCTAGAAGAGTTGAAACACAATGGCTTCTATGAAAAATGTAATAAATGGCTTCAAGAATTTAATAAACGTTACAATGTAAATTTGACAAAAGAAGATATCATCCGTCCTTATGACAAGGCGATTGGTACAGATGGAAGTATTGCCTTATTAAAGGGAAATCTTGCACCTGAAGGAGCTGTTATCAAACATACAGCTTGTCCAAAAGAAATGTTTAAATCTATTCTTCGCGCTAGACCATTTGATAGTGAAGAAGAATGTTTAGATGCTGTATTAAAACATAAAGTTCAAAAGGGTGATGCCGTATTCATTCGTTATGAAGGCCCTAAGGGAAGTGGTATGCCAGAAATGTTCTATACATCAGAAGCAATCAGTAGTGATAAAGAATTAGGTAAGAGTATCGCTCTAATTACAGATGGTCGTTTCTCTGGTGCAAGTACAGGTCCAGTTATTGGTCATTGTAGTCCAGAAGCGGTTGATGGTGGTCCTATTGCCTTAGTTGAAGAGGGCGATTTAATTGAAATCGATGTGATGGAAAGAAAATTAAATATTGTTGGTGTTAAAGGGGAGCGTAAATCCATGGAAGAAATTGACGAGATTTTAGCCCAAAGACGTAAAAACTGGAAACCAAGAGAAAGAAAATATAAAAATGGCGTATTAAGATTGTTCAGTGAACATGCCGCAAGTACGATGAAGGGTGCTTACTTAGAATATAAGTAAGAGGAAGGAAACAGAAATGAATAAAGTATTAGAAGAGATTTCAAAGATTGGTATTTTACCAGTCGTTGTC
>URHY01000034.1 GCA_900547815.1 uncultured Solobacterium sp. | reverse complement strand
ACCCTATAATTTTTGAAGCCAACTTTTAGTCGACCCTATCTAATTGCGGATTACCAATAAATCTGTATCAAATACATCATCATTTAATTCTTCATCAATCATTTCAAAAAGCAGTTCTTCAATGTCTTTACCATTTTCTAATTCTTCAAATAGATCGGGTCTTTCATAGAACATTTTATTAAAGAAAAATCCAGAAACCAACTGATCGTTTTGTTCATCTAAAGAACGATGTTCATCTTCTTCTACCCAAGGTCCATCATTTTTAGATTTAATAACTTGAATACGCTCTAATTCGATTTCTTTATCATTTAGTTCTTCATTGATGAGTTTTCCTGTCACTGGAAAGTATTCATCCGTTTCAGAATTGAAGAATGATAGTAAGAACATGTCATTTTTTTCTAAACATAAATCGGCAATGGAACACATTTGCATTTCTTCCATTGAATAATCAACCCCTTCACAATTGATCATAAAGTCATAGTAACATGCGATATCTAAGCTTGACATTAAAAAATATGTCATATCCGCTAATGGTAGCCTTTTAGGGAGTGTGATGGTTCTTGTGATATCATCCAATTGAAATTGAATGGTACAAACTTGAAATCTTTCTTTTAAATAGTTCGTTTTTTCTTCAATACAAAGCTTTATACCTTCTTCAAAAGAGTAATCATGGAATTCAGAATCAATATCTAATAATTCATGTAAGTATTGATTGGCAATTTCATGAAGTAAGATAAATTGGTATTTGTCATCTTCTGGTGCATATTTGAATAATTCATTTAATGCAGGTACTAATTTCTTATTGTTTGTGATTGCGTCCATTGTCATTTCCATCATGGAATCCATTTGTTTTTGTAGTTTCTTTTTCATTTCATTACTCCATATCCATATGTTTTAACATATTAAATATATCATCGATTTCCTCTAAATCATCTTCAACTAAAGGAATATCTAATTTCTCACAAATAAAATCAAGCCAGTTTAGAATGTATGGATTTCTAGCATATACATGTTTAGGTTTACCAAAATGTTCGATTGCACCCAAGAAATTATTCATAATGACTTCATAATCCTCTTGATCTGGGTGAATTAAATCAAAGTGTAAAATTTGATCATTTCTTAAATCAAATACAATATATGCCAATGGATTGATAGGTCTTTCAAAACCTGCATCATTTGTAGGTACCATCATATAATCCATGTCGATCGCAAGTTCTAAATCACTAGGTTTGACGGTTTTAAAATGTTCAATTAAATTTGCGTCATTGATATAGATTGTATTGTATCTATCAGGTTCTATTGGTCTTGGCACTGTGTATGAGAACCAGTTGTCTTCTTCATCTTTTTGTGTATATAAAATATCTCCTTGTTGAAATATAGATTCTTGATATTCTTCATGTTTTAATGTTTCAATTAATCCTTTATAAGTTTCAATCAACATTTTAACTTCACCATAGTTTGGTAGACTGGGGAAACTTTTCTTCTCAAAAGTCTTAAAATAGATCCAATTCCCATTTCCGCGAAATCGTAGACCGAGTTGTTTAATGATAGAATACATATCATCATCCACCTCATCACGATTTCCCCAATAACAAGTAATGCAGTTTTGATCAGACATCACAAATGTTGCAGGTACGTTATAGTCGTCATTGCTGATTTGACAAAAATCACTATATCCTTCCATGCCACGATAGACACTGATACCTGTGCAAGTGCCACCTTTACCCATAATTGATACGAAGTTGGGTTCTTCATTTTTCTTTGTTTCTACCGCAATTAAATCCATGTCCCAATAAGTGTTCCATGGCTTTAATTTGGTGATTTCGATAGCTAAATCATATAGTTCTTTCCATTGCTCTAATGTTGCTTGTGTTGCCATAATAATTCCTCAACTTTATTATATTAATAGTAACATTGAAGGACATGAAACTCAATTATGATTCTTTGACGATTTTTCCGGTTATATGTTCAGGAACGAGTTCAAAACATTGTACGCTAGGACCTGAATATTTTAATTCATGATCAATATAATCTTGATCATCGGTAAATTTTAAACAGAGTTGCGTACATATTTCTTTGATTTTATCTGGATCATTTACAGTATGAATTTTTCCAAATACAATTACACTCTGATAATGAATAGCCCATTCACCATCTTTCTTAAAACCTTTATCCATGACGCAAAAGCTAGCTTTATCGCATTGTTTTAAACAATCCATTTTGTGTCCTTCTTTTGCCCCATGAAAATAGATGTGCCCATTCTTTTCATCATACCAATGTGTGATAGGAAAACCATAGGGATATCCTGTATCACTGATTAAAGATAATACTCCATGTGGTTCATTGGTAAGTATTTCAATACATTTTTCTTGGCTTAATTGTTGTTTAAATCTTCGCATTGTCTTAAACATAGGTATCTCCTTTAATGAAAAAGGGTGTAAATTGAATTACACCTCTATAGATTCGAATTCATGAATTCAATGATTCCGGCTTCCACTTCATTTTTGATTTCTGCATAATTATGAATTTCATGACGATAACCAGAATACAATTTAGTAGTGACATGATGTCCAGTTTCAACAAGCCAGTTGCTGACTTGACAAACTCCAAGACCATATTCACCAACTGGATCTTGATCACCGGCAATATTGTAAATAGGTAATTCGGTTGGTACTTTTTTGGCCCATTGTGTTCCTTCAATCACAAGCATCATTTGGATAAAATCATAAATCGAACGATTACTTGTAGGTCTTGTGAAGGCATCAAAAGGATCTTTTGCATGATCAATTTGCACATATGGATCGTGGCAAATCCATTCATTTCCAATTTGAACTTCACCACAACGTTCGCACATCCAGCCCATAAGTGAGCTAACAATATTAGGATCCGACTCTTCACCGTGTCCTGCATCAATGATTTCTTTCAATTTTTCTTTAACTTCTTTAGCACCACGGAAAATGCCTGTTGTACCACAAATGGTTGCACCATTTAATTCATTTCCGTATTTCGCAATAAAATCTCTTGTGATAAATGAACCCATACTGTGACCAAATAAGAAGTAAGGTAAATTTGGATATTTCTCACATACAATTTTCTTCAATGTGTGTTCATCTTCCATCATGGTGTGACATCCTTTGTCTCCCCAGTCACCCCAGACATTATTTACCATTGCGGTTTTTCCATGACCTACATGATCATCAGCTGCGACAATGTAACCAGTATCTAGAAAAGCCGATATCATATGAATATAGCGCCTTGAGTGTTCGCCAAATCCATGAATCAATTGAACAATTCCATTCGGTTTGCAGGCAGGAACATAAATTCAGCCTTGCACTTGATCACGTTCATTATATGATGTAAAAGATACTTCGTGTAACATACAATAATCCTCCTTTTCTTTGTGTAATGTTAACTCGTACTATATCTGTTTTTATTATACTCCTACAAAAAAACTATGTCATTTAGCTGACATAGTCTTTTTCATGAATTTATAAACAATGTACGCAAGAATAATACCTGCAAGAATATCCGTTGGATAATGTACGCCTACATAGAGTCTAGAAAAGGCAACAAGAATTGCGAGTATGATGATTAGAATACTGTATTTTTTGGGAAGACCATCATACACCATAAAGGCACAAATAAAGGCAGATGCGGTGTGTCCAGATGGAAATGAATAATCACTAGGTTTATCTACTAATGGAACAAGTTCATTAAACGCATCAAAGGGTCTAGGTCTTTGAAATATGAGTTTTAATACAATGAATAATACAGTACAAATTAAAAAGGCAATGATTGTTTCTTTTGCGAGTTTTCGAGTTTGGCTATTTTTCTTAAACATATAAATTAATACGACTACTAAAATTGCATATAAAAAATATTCGTTTGTGATCAAAGTGAAGAATGGTGTTAATATATAGTTTCGTATATTTTCTTGTATAAATAATAAAATTTGAATATCCATGGAAATTTTCCTTTCGTTAGGAGTATTATACATATATACAGATAGGAAGTGAAGCTATGCGACTAGAAAGAATGAGTTGGAAAGATTGTGAAGAATATTTTAAGGATCATGATATGGTGATTTTGACAACGGGAAGTACAGAAAATCATGGAATCCATAATCCATTAGGAACAGATACTATGATTCCTAATAAGATTTTAGAGCTTGTAGAAAAACAAAGTGATGTATTAATTGCACCAACATTGCCTTATGGGGATGCGGATTTTCATACAGAATATACAGGTACAATATCGATTGGCAGTGACTTATTAGAAATGGTTATGGAAAGAATCAGTGATCGATTGTATGATTGTGGAGCTAGACATTTTGTGTTCTTAAATGGTCATGGAGGAAATAGTCATGCACTAAGTAAAGTGTGTCGTCATTTATATAAAAAGGGTGCAGTAGGTACAATTTTTGATTGGTGGACCATCGCCGGAAAAATCAATCCCAAATGGGCTGGAGGCCATGGTGCAGGTCAGGAAACGGCAGCTATGTTGTATGTGGATGAAAGTCTAGTTCAAAAAGATAAGATAGAAGATTCAAATTTAAATCAGTTTACATCTGAATTAACAGCTTCCAATGCTCAAACGGTAAACTTTAAAGGCGTGGATATTCCTGTTCCTAGAAGCAATCGCTTAAGTAGTGATAATGGTTGGTTTGGTAAGGATCATCCTAAATATGCAACATATGAATGGGGTAAAGAGATGGTTGAGGCTACGGCTGATTTTCTTGTGGAATACATGAAAGAATTTCAAAAGATGTAGTAATTCATTAAAAGTTGAACTATAATAAACATACAAATAGGGGACAAATATCTTTTGTCTCTTTTCTTTTCGTATGGAGGCTTTAATGGAAATCATTATTTTAATATTATTATGCGTTGTGATTGTATGTTTAATTGTTTTGTTGATGCAAAATAAATTGAAAGAAGAAAAAAAGGTAAATTCGGATTCGTTGATTCTTCAAAAGAATTTTGAATATCTTTTAAAGCAAGTACAGGATGTACAGAAGAATCAGGCTACATCTAAAATGAGTTTGAATCAAATGGAAGACTATTTGTATCGTATGAATCAAGTTATGACAAATACGAAACTTCGAGGAAATTGGGGAGAATATCAATTGGATATGCTTCTAAGTGTATATTGTGGTCAAAATCCATCCATTTATTCTATGCAGTATACTCTGCCTAATGGTAAAATTGCGGATTGCGCTTTTCATTTGCCGGCTACGAATAAAGTGTTATGTATTGATTCAAAGTTTCCGATGGAAAACTATTTGAATCTTCAAGAGGATATGGATACATATTTAAGACCTTTTAAAATGAATATGAAAAAACATATTGATGATGTCGCTAATAAATACATCACTATGGATACAATGCCTTATGCCTTATTGTTTGTGCCTAGTGAAGCTATTTATCAATTTGTATGCGCAAAATGCGATGATCTATTCACATATGCCCTTCAAAAACATGTGATGTTAGTATCTCCGACAACACTTGTGGCAGAAGTGATGACCTTATTATCAAGTACAAAAGATTTTTATAGGACAAGTCATATGGAAGAGATAGAAAGAAATATATTATTGCTTCAAGAAGATGCGAATCGTCTTGTAGAAAGAAGTATAAAGGCAGAAAAGACCTTGGAAACTTTGACAACACAATTTCATGCGGTTTCTATTTCTGCACAAAAGTTATCGAGTCGAATGACGAAGATGGGAGAAGACAAATGATTAGTACATTAAAAGGAAATATATCTTTATTGGATTTTGATTTGATTGTGGATCCAACAAATCAACATGTTTTACCAATGCAAGGGGTAAGCTCACAAATATTTCATCAAGCAGGAAGTGAAATGATGAAGACATGTCAAGAATTGAATGGTTTAGAAGTAGGAAAAGCTAAAATGACAGAATCTTTTAATTTACCATGTAGAGCTGTTATTCATACGTGTGGACCACGCTATATTGATGGAGCACATAATGAAGATGAATATTTGGCAGCTTGTTACTGGAATAGTATGGCATTAGCTTATGATTATATGCGCAAAAATGATATGGAATCAATCAATATTGCATTTCCTTGTATTTCTACAGGTATCAATGCATATCCAAATCATGAGGCTTGCTTAGTTGCGATTCGAACAGTGAAACGCTTGATGAATAAATTTCCAGAAACAAAGGTAATTCATGTATGTTTTGTTTGCGATAAGACAGAAGATTATATGCTATATAAAGAGGCACTTAGATTGCGATGAAATCCATGGTTGATTTATCTCATGAATTTTTAAAGCCAGCCCTTCATAAACAAGCAATTTGTATTGATGCTACCTTGGGGCAAGGAAAAGATACAGATTTCTTTTTGTCTCAGAATGTACGTATAGTTTATGGCTTCGAAATTCAAAGGGATGTTTTTGAAAGTACAAAAGAACAATTGGATGATCAAAGAACTTGTTTCTATAATGTTGGACATGAACATATGGAAGAATATATTCATGAAGGAGTGGATGCGATTATCTTTAATTTTGGTTATTTTCCTAAAGGAGATCCTAAAATTACAACCCAATCTTCTTCAAGTGTAAGTGCAGTTAGACAATCTTTAAACCTTTTAAAAGTAAAAGGAAGAATGGCACTTGTGATGTATCCACATGATACGGGTAAAGAAGAGGCGATTTGTGTAGAAGAGTTTTTAAAAACACAAACAACGATTCAGGTACAGAAGGTGCAGAATTTATTGGTGGACCATTGTCCATATTTATTATTAATTGAGAAAAGAAGATGATTTAGGTACTGTATATAGGTACCTTTTTCTGTTAAAATCATATAGTGAATTTTGAAATGAAGGAGTATATATGGAAGAAATAAAAGATAAAGATTATTCATTAGAAGCGGTTCCAGAAAGTGCAAGAAAAGGGTTTCGAAGTATGTTTTTTGTCATGCTTGGATTTACTTTCTTTTCTGCAAGTATGAGTGTAGGAGCAAAACTAGGAAATGGTTTGGATTTTAAAGAATTTGTTTTAGCGTGTGTCATAGGAGGTATTATTTTATCTATTTATTGTGGAATATTAGCCTATATAGGATCTGACACAGGACTAACAATGGATTTGCTTTGTCGAAAAGCTTTTGGTAAGAAAGGTTCTTATTTATCAAGCTTAGTTCTAGGGTTTACACAAATTGGATGGTTTGGCGTTGGTGTAGCGATGTTTTCAATTCCAACAGCACAACTTTTAGGCATCAATGAATGGGCATTGACAATTGCAGCTGGATTATTGATGACTTTGACAGCTGCTACAGGTATGAAGGCATTAGAAATTGTAAGTACGATATCCATACCTTTAATTGTTGTATTGGGTGTCTATTCAATGGTTACTGCCACAACTGATGGTGGTGGTCTTGTGTCTGTGTTTGCACAATCGGCTGGAAAAATCAGTGTGTTTACAGGTATTGGATATGTGATTGGTTCCTTTATTTCTGGGGGAACGGCAACACCGAATTTTATTCGGTTTGCGAAGAATAATAAAATTGCGGTTTGGACAACTGTTATTGCGTTTTTCTTTGGAAATACATTAATGTTTTGTTTCGGTGCGATTGGAGGTGCATTTACAGGTGCTGATGACATTTTTTATGTCATGATTGCACAAGGCTTGGCCATTCCTGCTATTATTGTTTTAGGAGCTAATATTTGGACAACAAATAATAACGCTCTTTATACAGGTGGTCTTGCGATTAGTAATATCACAAATATCCAAATGAAAATAACAACATGGATTGCAGGAATTATCGGTACTATCCTATCTATTTGGTTGTATTACAATTTTACAGGATGGCTTAACATACTGAATTGTGCGTTGCCACCAATCGGAATTATTGTCATTTTGGATTTCTTTATGAAAAGAAAAAAATATAAAGGTAATATGGATGTAGGTGATTTTAATAGTTTCAATATTGTTGGTGTTATTGTTGGGGCTATTGTTGCGAATGTCCTTGCTTGGGGAATTGCAGCGGTAAATGCGATGATAGTTGCAGCCATATGTTATTTTATTGGATATGTAAGAAAGAAAGAGGCATAAAATGTTAATAAAAAATGCATGTATTGAAAATAATGAAGAATTAAAGTGTATCCGAATTGAAGATGGAAAATTCAAAGAAATCAAAAAGGATTTAGAGCCATATGCACAAGAAGAAGTGATCAATCTAGAAGGGAAACTTATTCTTCCACCTTTTGTGGAATCTCATGTTCATTTAGATACTTGTTTGACAGCTGGTCAACCACATTGGAATATGTCGGGAACTCTATTTGAAGGTATTGAGCGTTGGGAAGAACGTAAGGAGTTTTTAACAAAAAAAGATGTGATGGATCGTGTAAACAAAGTCATTCGTATGCAGGCAAGTCATGGTGTTCAACATGTTCGTACGCATGTAGATATCAATGATCCAAATTTAACGGCTTTAGAAGCTATCTTGGAATTGAGAGAAGAAGTGAAGGGTTTCATGGACATTCAAATTGTTGCTTTTCCTCAATATGGAATTTTGAGCTATCCAAAAGGAAAAGAATTGTTGGAAACAGCTTTGAAATTGGGGGCAGATGCAGCTGGAGCTATTCCTCACTTTGAATTTACGCGTGAATATTCGGTCGAATCTTTAAAAATTTGTTTTGAATTAGCTCAAAAGTATGGAAAGCTAATTGATATTCATTGCGATGAAATTGATGATGAAGCTAGTCGTGGACTTGAAACAGTGGCTACACTTGCTTATGAAACTGGCATGAAAGATCAAGTAACGGCCAGCCATACAACGGCTATGCATTCGTATAATAATGCTTATATGATTCGATTAATGCGTATTTTAAAAATGTCAAACATAAATTTCGTGGCTAATCCATGTGTAAATGTTCATTTAGGAGGTCGTGCAGATACATATCCTAAGCGTCGTGGATTAACACGAGTTAAGGAATTAACAGAAGCTGGATGTAATGTTTCTTTTGGAACGGATGATATTTTTGATCCTTGGAATCCAATGGGAAGTGGAAATATGCGTGATCCTGTGTATATGGGAATCTATACTGGACATATGATGGGATATGAAGAAATTTTAAATTCATATAAATTTGTAACGACAAATGCAGCCAAAACTTTGCATTTAGGGGATAGCTATGGAATTCAAGAAGGAAATCCGGCAAGTTTTGTCGTGATGGATGCTAAAAATTACCATGAAGCTTTAAATTTGGATGCGCCAGTATTAAAATCTTACAAAGATGGAAAATTGATCGCATCTTGTACACCGGCAACACGAAAAATTCTATTTTAAAAGGTCCATAAGGACCTTTTTGTGTTTATTTACTTTGTAGCATAAAATAATAGACTTCAGGAGTCGACATAAAACGAAGATTTACATGTGTGCAGCCAACACCAGATGAAATGATATATGGAAAGGAAAGCTTTTTAGCGTGAGAGCGATTTAATGATTTTGCGCCATCTATTGTTTTATATCCTCCTAAAATAGGGAATGTGATTTGTGTCCCATGCGAGTGTCCACATAATGCTAAGGATATGGATTTTGTGGATAAATCTTCATTTATTAATGTATCAGGCATATGTGTAACTAACAAGTTATATTGTGCATCTGCTGTAGAAATTTTACTTGGATCTGGTGTATTTGATAATGCACTTAATGTAATGCCATCTTTCTTTTGATTTGTCAGAAGAATTGTTTCGTTTTCTAAGATTTCAAATTGGGATTGATTCAATATGGAACGAACAACATTGCTATTTGCTTCATCCTTTTCTCCTAGCACACAAAACTTACCTAATGGCGCGGTGATTTTTGATAATTTACTAGTAATATAATCAATGTCTTCTTGATTCATTTGGCATGTTTCATCAAATAGATCTCCACCAAAAATAATGATGTCTGGATCTAAATGTTCGATTTTATCAAAGAGCTTATTAGCTCTTTTTTTGTTTTCAAACTTGCCATACTGCAGATCTGTGAAATAAACGATAGAGACATCGTTCATGGATTCAGGAATTTTAGAATCTTGTAATGTTTTGTATTGCACGTTTAATTTATCAGGTTCTAGATTTTTTGCGATAGTTAAAGATGAAGCCATACTAAGGACAACCGCAAATAATATAGTGATAATGATAAACATTTGTTTCTGAAACTTTGTCATGGCATTATTTTAACATAAAAAAGAAAAGACATCACTAGGATGCCTTTGTAACTCTTGGTTTTCTTCCGTGGAAATTTTTACGATTCTTCTGAAGTTCTTCCATTGTTTGTTTTGAATTCAAAATAACTGGAATCACGATAGGATTTCGATGTGTTTTCTTATATAAGAATGGTTCTAATGTAGAGCGTACACAGTTTTTGATTTCAGAGAAAGTTGTTTTTTCTTTCATCTTTTCTTGAAGTGAATTATTTACAATATATTCAGCTTCTTTGATCAATCCCTGAGAATCTTTAATAAAGACAAATCCACGTGATACGATAACGGGTCTCATTAAGATTTTATTTTCTTTAGAGTCAATAGCTAAAATAACGGCAACTAAACCATTGTCAGCTAAAATACGACGATCTTTTAATACAGCAGTGGATAGTCCGGAAATATCATTTCCATCTACATAGATATCATCGCCTTGGTATCGCCAATCACTTTGTAGTACTTTGTGATCTCTTAAAATAAGGATATCACCGTTTGCACATACAAAGATGTTATCTTTTGGAATACCAGTTTCCATAGCCGTTTGTCTATGTTGCATCAACATCTTATATTCACCATGAACTGGCATAAAATATGTTGGACGTACAAGTTGCAACATTAGTTTTTGTTCTTCTTTTGAAGCGTGCCCCGTTGTATGCAAGTTATTTAAAATAGATTTTGTGAGTACTGTAGCTCCGGATCTAAACAGGTTATCAATAACACGATTGACACTTGATTGGTTTCCTGGAATTGGATTACTTGAGAATACGATTGTATCACCTGGTTTTAAGTGAATAAAACGATGTGTTCCATTTGCGATTCTTGATAGAGCTGCAAGTGGTTCACCTTGGCTTCCTGTACAGATAATACATACTTTATCATCTGGTGTATAAGCAAGTTCTTCAGGACTTAAAAAGTCTGAATTTTTAACTTTGATTGTACCCATTTTTCTTCCAATATCCACAACGTTTTCCATACTACGTCCAAATACAATAACTTTTCTACCAAATTTAGTAGCAGCCTCAATAATTTGGGCAACACGATGTACGTTAGATGCGAATGTAGCAACAATTAGACGTTGTTTTGTTTTACGCATGATATCTTGGATTTCATTAGCAACTTTTCTTTCTGAAATAGAGAAATCTTCAACACCAGAGTTTGTAGAATCAGACATCAATAAATCTGGTTTTGTAACTCCAATGAAAGCCATTTTTTGGTAGTCTGCATTTGTCCCTACAGGTGTTAAGTCAAATTTAAAGTCACCTGTATGGACAATAGATCCATTAGGACATGTGATATGTACACCTAAAGAATCTGGGATTGAGTGGATGGTATTGAAAAAACCAACTTTAAAATATTTTGTGGTAATGCTTGAGTTTTCATCGATTTCTATAATTTTTGTTTTTTCTAGTCCTTTATGTTCACTTAACTTTTTAAGAATCAAAGCCTTTGCGAAACGAGGTGCATAGATTGCATCAATTTGGACTTGTTTTAATAAAAATGGAATTCCTCCAATATGGTCCTCGTGACCATGGGTAATTACTAAAAACTTTCTTTTTTTGTTCATGCGAATCAAATGATGATAATCAGGAATAACATAATCTACACCTAGTAAGTCATCACCTGGAAACAAAACGCCACAATCTACGATACAGATTTCATTTTCGTGTTCGTAGCAATACATATTTTTACCAACTTCACCTAAGCCTCCTAAGGCATAGATCAAAGTATCACCTTTTTCAACGTGATTTTTTGCATGATATGGTTTTTTGTTCGATGCATGCCCAAACGTATGTTCTTGTGTTTTTGGCATATTCGACCTCTTTCTATAAATTAATGACTCTATTTTTATTATAGCAAAGCTATGCAATTTAAAAAAGCAGAAGCTTAAATGACTTCTGCCTCATCATCGCTTTTCCAAGGATTATTGGCATCAATATGATCATAGAAAAGTGTACCTGACAAGTGATCGATTTCGTGTTGAAGGCAAATCGCAAAATAGCCTTCTGCAGATATAGTAACATTTTTATCTTGAATTAAATCATAACCACGAACTTTGATTCTTGCATGACGGAAAACATGACCTGGATGCTCGCCTTTTACAGATAAACAACCTTCTCCGTTATCTAAATATGCATTTTGTACAGATTCAGAAATGATTTTTGGATTGGCTAATGCAACTTCATCTACACCATCTTCATATGGAATCACAACTGCAATCATTTGTTTTAAAACACCAACTTGAACAGCTGCAATACCAACAGCAGGTTGTAGTCCTTCTTCTTGTGAAATTTTATCATCTTGTGAATTGCGTACATAATCTAGCATAGCCTGTAAAAGTTCTCTATCTTCATTAGACAAAGGTAATGTAACAGGTTCACTGTGCATACGAATTCTTTCATCTGTATCTAAAATAATATCTTTGCTTGTTATTTTCATAGTAATCATCCTCGAATGTATTCTATAGCATTTTCGAATTATTGACAAATGATTTTTGAAAATATGATAAAATAGAATTTATGATAGGGGGATTTTCATGTCCAAACAAAAAAAGAGGGAAAAATCATCGCTTTTGGCATTAGATCCAAAGTGTGATAAATATATCAATTGGGCGGTTATGCTTCTTTTGTTGATTGGTACATTCACAATAGTTTCAACTAATGTTGGTAAAACTACATATGCGCCGGATATTGTAAAAACAGTAGTTTTTAAGCAGTGTGTATTTATGATTTGTGGATATATTGCGATGTTATTTATGAATAAAATGTTTCGCTTTGGTTGGTATTCAGCGCTAGAAATACTTATTATTCCAATTTGTTTGTTTATAATGGTGCTTCCGTTCGCATTTCCGGAAATTGGGGGAAGTCATGCATGGATACAGATTGGGAGTATATCTTTGCAGCCAAGTGAATTCGCAAAACCATTCATTATTATTATATGTGCTACATGTCTATATCGTGCAAAGAAGAAAACATCTATGTTAAAAGATAAGGGTAAACTTTTTAAAAGAGCATGGATCGTATTTATTTGTATCTGTATTATTATATTTTGTCAAAAAGATATAGGAACATTAGTTATTATTAGCTTTACTTTTTTGTCTTGTATTATGATTCCTAAATATCCTGTTTTGCAACATATGCAACGTAGACTTAAATTCCTAGTGTATGCAGTAATTATCGCAGTTGTTGCTTTATTTGGATTCACAAATATTGGATCTGAAGTCTTAAAAAGTACACCGTTTGCACATATTGCAGTACGAGTTGAGAACTTTAAAGATCCATATACTGATGTATATGGAGATGGATATCAGCCTGCCAATTCTTTATATGGAATCGCAAGTTCAAATATTGTTGGAAAAGGTATTGGAAACTCAGCACGTAAATATGGATATTTAACGCAGGCAGACAACGATTATATCTTGGCTGTATTGATAGAAGAAACAGGCGTTTTTGGCTTGTTAGGAATTGTTATTTTATATGGAATTATTGAATATCGCTTGTTTTATTATGCATTCAAAACGAGTGAAGATATGTATAAGGTTATATTAGGAGGAACTGGAGTTTACTTATTTATGCATTTTTTCTTAAATGCAGGGGGAGTTGCTTGTCTAATTCCTTTTACAGGTGTTCCATTATTATTTATTAGTAGTGGAGGCACCAGCGTGATATCTATTATGCTAACGATGGGGTTGGCACAAAATTGTATTTGTTCAATCAGACGAAAGGAGATGGATCGTTTATCATGAGAATAGTGGCAGGAAAATATGGTTCTAGATCATTAAAAAGTCCTAAAAATGATGCGACTAGACCGACACAAGATAAAATTAAAGGTGCAATTTTTTCGAGTTTAGGAAATTTATTTGATGGTGGTAATTTTTTGGATTGTTATAGTGGAACTGGAAATATGGGTTTAGAAGCTGTAAGTCGTGGCATGAATCATGCAACTTTAGTGGATAATAATAAAGGAGCTGTTTCTGTGATTAAGGAGAACGTTAAAAGTTTAAAGGCAGAAAAAGAAACAAAAATTATTTGTGGGAATATCTTTAGTGTATTGGATCGTCTTACATTGCAATATGATGTGGTTTATATTGATCCACCTTACGCAAAACAGGAAAATGAAAAATTGATTCAAAAATTAGATGATTTAAATATTGTGAAATCAGATGGAATTGTTGTTGTGGAAAGCCTTGAAGAAGAGATTTGGCCAGAAAGAATGGCTTCCTTTACAAAATATAAAGAAAAGACATATGGTATTACGCGTATTTCTTATTATCAAAAGGAGAATGAAGAATGAAAGTAGCGGCATTTTGTGGGACGTTTGACCCAGTTACTTATGGGCATTTAGATATTATTGAAAGAGCTAGTAAATTATTTGATGAATTGGTTGTATTTATTTCTCCAAATTCAGATAAGAATAATGAATTTACTGAGGAAAGAAGATTAAAATGGTTGAATGAATCGACAAAACATTTATCGAATGTAACATGTAAAATTCAATCTGGATTAGTAGTAGAGGCTTGTAAAAGTGTAAATGCTACTGTGCTGGTACGTGGAATTCGAAATGGAGTGGATTGTACATACGAGCAAAATATGGCGTTTATGAATGCAAGATTGGATGAGAATATTGAAACAGTTTGTTTGTTTACGCGACCTGAATACAGTTTGTATTCAAGTTCAAACGTACGAGAACTCTTTAAATATGGACAGGATATTTCTGGTTTTGTCCCAGCTTGTGTGTTAGAAGATCTTAAAAAAGGAGAAGAATAAAATGGAAAAGTTTATTGATTGGTTAAAGGCGAATGGATATAAATATAAAAATGAGGATATTTATTTAGAGGCATGTACACACTCTTCTTATGCCAATGAACATCATCGTGAAACGGATGATAATGAACGACTTGAATTTATTGGGGATTCTGTTTTACAAATTTGGAGTGCGACTCAGCTTTTCTTGATGAAACCAAAAATGCGTGAAGGACAAATGACTACGCTTCGCGCACAGACAGTTTGTGAATCTACACTAGCTGTATTAAATAGACAATTAGGCTGGTATGAATTCTTGCGTCTAGGTGTAGGTGAAGAAAAAACAGGTGGCAGAAATAGAGAAAGTATTTTAGCTGATCAGTTTGAAGCATGTATTGGAGCTATTTATATTGATCAAGGATATCATGTATGCGATGAAATTTTGACAAAATACATGAAGCCAGTGTTCAAACAAGAAAAAAGTGAAGCTGTAACAGACTATAAAACACACTTACAAGAAGTGATTCAGGCGGATTCTAGAAAAACAATTCAATATAAATTATTAGAAGAAACAGGCCCAAGTAATGCGCCTACATTTACGATGGGTGTATATTTAGATGATATTTTATTAGGTCAAGGAACGAGCAGCACAAAGAAAAAAGCAGAACAAAAAGCCGCTAAGGATGCTTTTGAAAAGATGGCTAAATAAAATGGAAGTATTTGAAAAATTATTGGATTCGGAATTATATTCTTATTTTAAAAATGCTTCATTTTATGAAAACCCCGTCTTTCATACGGCACATAAAACAGTTGATTTTTATATAGAATTTGAAAATGTAATTCCTTTAGATGTTTATGAACGGATCATCACAAAACTTCAGCTTGCTTTACATGCACATGTAAAGTTGCATATTCATTCTAAAAATAATGCGGTAGAAATGGATGAATTAGATCGTTATGTGAATCACTTTGTAGAAAAGTATAGTGATGTTAAAGATTTTCGTTTTCTTCATCCTTATTTAGAAAATGATACAATTTGTTTTTCTACACGAGATGAGGCTAGACTTTCAGCATTAAATTTGGCTTTGCCTAATTTAATTAAAAAATTAAAAGAGGTAGGGATTAATCAGGAAATTGTATGTAAAAAAGTAGAGGATGATATTGCGATTGAAACGGCAAAAGTTCAGGTTGTTGCAACACCTGTTAAACAAGAGTCGGTGAAGAAACAATATTCATCTTCGAATAGTTATAAAAAAGAATCGGCTACAACATATAAGATTGCGGATTTACAAGTTGGTTTTTCAAATGTACAAATTGAAGGACATATTTTTGACATTGATAATCGTGTGATGAAAAGTGGCAAAACATTGCAGATGTTATATATCAGTGATTATGATGATGCAATCGTTGCTAAACGTTTTGAAGGGGCTAGATGTCCCATTGAGGAAATTCAGGCTGTAAAAAAAGGTATGCATGTTGTTTTAACTGGAGAAGTTGTTTATGATTCATTTTCTAAGTGTGATTCTTTTATGGTACGTAAGCTTGAAATCACGCAAGAAAAGAGAAGAGAGGATCATGCCAAGGTGAAAAGAACAGAGTGGCATGTACACTCTAATTTTTCTGAAATGGATGGTGTTTGTGCTATCGAAGAATTTATTCAACAAGCTTACGATTGGGGAATGGATTCTATCGGTGTGTGTGATCACCAGGTTGTACAAGCTTTTCCAATGGCACAACATAAGATTGAGGCTTTGGTCAAACAAGATCCGAATCGTGAATTCAAAATGTTGTATGGATGTGAAATGTTAGTGGCAGACTCTAAATATCATATTGTCTACAATAATGATCATCGAAGATTAGAAGACGCAACTTTTGTCGTATTTGACTTAGAGACAACCGGTTTATCTAACACTCGTGATGAAATCATTGAGTTTGGTGGTGTGAAAATCAAAAATCGTGAAGAAATAGGTCGTCTTCAAATGTTTATCAATCCGAAACGAACAATTCCTGCACATATTTCAAATTTAACACATATTACTCAAAATGATGTGGATCGTGCAAAACCAATTGAAGATGCATTAGATGAATTGTTAGAATTTATTGGAGATTCCATTTTAGTAGCGCACAATGCAACCTTTGATGTTGGCTTTATGAATGCAGCATGTCGAAAAACAGGTCGTGATGAACTAACAAATCCAGTGATCGATACCTTACCACTATCGTATGCAATGCTTCCGGATGATCAAAAGCGTTTTAATTTAGGAAGTGTATGTCGTCATTATCGTGTGAGTTATGATGGTGAAGGAGCTCACCGTGCCGATTATGATGCGGATGTGCTTTCACAAGTCATGTATAATATGATGAATCAGTTAGGTCATGAAGCTACATTAGATACATTGGTTGATATGGAGGTGGGATGTGAAAAGTATTCTTCAAAAAAACCTTATGAAAGAAATCGTCCATATCATATGACTGTATACGCAAAGAATAAAGATGGCCTAAAAGAGCTATTTGAATTGATTACTTTATCACATACGCAATATTTGGTAAGTATGGGTAAAGAAAATGGTCAGCCTCGTATTATTAAGGAAGAAATCTCAAAGAAATGGGATAATGGAAACTTATTGATTGGTTCATCTTGCCAAAATGGTGAGATTTTTGAATTGGCTCATACAAGAAGTAAAAAAGAATTGTTTGCAGCCATGAGCTATTATGATTATATTGAACTTCAGCCATTGGACTGTTATAAGAATTTATTGGATCGTGGAAGTATTACGGATGTAGATGATTTAAAATGGTATCTACAATTTATTTATGATACCGCAAAAGAAGCTGGTAAGATGGTCATCGCTTCAAGTGATGCGCATTATGTAAACCCAAATGAGAAACGTCTTCGAGATGTGTATATCAATGCCAAGGCAATTGGTAATGCAAGGCACCCACTATATATTTATAATAAGCAATTGCGCAAAGCTACGAGCAATCCAAATCAGCATTTGTTGACAACAGATGAAATGCTGAAGGCATTTGAATGGATGGGTGAAGATGTAGCATATGAAATTGTCGTAGAAAATACGAATAAATTAAAATTATTAACAGAACCAATCTTTCCAATCAAAGATAAATTGTATCCACCTGATATTGAAGGTTCAGACCAAAAATTGCGTGATATTTGTTTTGAAACAGCTCATCAATGGTATGGAAAAGATTTGCCAGATATTGTTGAAAAGCGTTTAACACGTGAATTAGATAGTATCATTGGTCATGGTTACTATGTAGTTTATTATATTTCACACTTACTTGTGAAAAAGAGCAATGATGATGGATATCTAGTAGGTTCACGTGGATCTGTAGGTTCTAGTTTTGTTGCGACAATGTCGAATATCACAGAAGTAAATCCATTAACACCTCATTATGTATGTAAGAATTGCCAGCATTATGAATTCTTAGATGGAGATGAAGCTAAGTCTGGTTTTGATTTACCCGATAAGGTTTGTCCAGTATGTGGAGAAATCATGCGTGGAGATGGTCAAGATATTCCGTTTGAAACATTCTTAGGTTTTGAGGGGGATAAAGTTCCCGATATCGATTTGAACTTTTCAGGTGAATATCAGCCAAATGCCCATGCATACACTAAAGAAGTATTTGGAGATGATCACGTCTTTAGAGCGGGTACTGTAGGTACTGTACAGGAAAAAACGGCATATGGATATGTCAAAGGATATGAGGAAGAAATGGAATGTGAGCCTTTTAATGAGGCAAAGCGTGTAGATTTGGCCAAGGGTTGTGAAGGTGTCAAAAGAACGACAGGTCAGCACCCAGGTGGTATTGTCGTTGTACCTTTGGATATGGATGTGCATGATTTTACGCCAGTTCAATATCCGGCAAATAATCCAAATGCGACTTGGAAGACAACGCATTTTGATTTCCATCAGATTCATGATAATATCTTAAAATTTGATATTTTAGGTCATGTCGATCCTACAGCTATGAAAATGTTGGAAAGAATTACAGGGGTAAATGTTCGTCAGATTCCAATGAATGATCAGGCGACTATGGCTATATTCTCAACGACAGAATCACTTAAAATTGATACGACGAAGTATAATGAAGTTACAGGAGCAGCAGGTATTCCAGAGTTTGGTACACCATTTGTTCGTGGCATTCTTGAACTTACAAAACCGACAACCTTTGCGGAATTGGTTACTATTTCTGGTTTATCTCATGGTACGGATGTTTGGCTTGGAAATGCCAAAGATTTGATTGATAATGGCACTTGTAAGTTGAATGAAGTTATTGGTTGTCGTGATGATATCATGGTTGATTTGATGGGTTATGGTGTTAAGCCAAAATTATCGTTTACGATTATGGAAAGTGTTCGTAAGGGTAAAGGTTTAAAAGATGAATGGGTTACTGAAATGAAGGCGAACAATGTACCGGAATGGTTTATTGATTCTTGTACAAAAATCAAGTACATGTTCCCTAAGGCTCATGCGGTTGCCTATGTTATGATGGCTGTACGTATTGCGTGGTTTAAGGTGCATATGCCAGTACATTATTATTGTATGTATTTTAGTATTCGTTGTGATGCCTATGATGTGCAGACAATGATTCAAGGTGAGGCTGCCATTCGTCAAAGAATGGTGGATATCAAGCATATGAAAGAGGATAAAACACAAAAGCCAAGTGATAAAGAATTGGCGATTTATGATACGCTAGAACTTGCTTTAGAAATGGTTTTACGTGGCTTTAGATTCTCAAATATTAGTATTAATCGTAGTGCAGCCACCGAATTTATTGTGGATCCAGATGATCCAAAAGCAATTATTCCGCCTTTTACAAGTATTGATGGTTTGGGTTCAAACGTAGGCTTATCTGTTGTAAAGGCTAGAGAAGAAAAACCATTCCTTTCCAAGGAAGATGTATTAAAGCGTACACAGCTTTCAAAAACTTTAGTTGAAAAGTTAGCTGAAATGAATGCTTTAGAGGGATTGGATGAAGAAAATCAAATGACACTGTTTTAGGCAGTGTCTTTTTTAGTGTATTTGTAAATTTTTACATATATGTAGTTATATGATAAAATATTTACACTATTGGAGGAGAGTTATGAAAAAGAAAGGATATAATATAACACTTGGTATTTTTATTGGCTTGATTGCAGGTGTTATTGTTGGAATTATTATGCCGGAATGGGCAAATACCGCATTGAGCGTTGTTGCTTCCATTTATATGTCGGCATTAAAAATGATGATTTTCCCACTTGTATTTACAAGCTTAGTGATGGGAATTATTGGAATTGGGGATATTGCCAAAACAGGTAAAGTTGGTTTACATGCCTTATTATGGTATACAGGTACAACAGCTTTGGCATCTGGTTTAGGATTGGTTTTACCTCGTATGTTACATTTGGGTAAGAATGCGCATATTGTAGCAACTAAGACGCAAGTAGAAGCTGCAACATTTAATGGTTTGTTGGATACTTTACAGAATATTATTCCTTCAAATCCAGTAGAAGCTTTCGCAACAGGAAATATGCTTCAAGTTCTTGCGTTTGCCGTGATTATTGGCCTTGCGTGTTTGGCTATTCAGGAAAAGGCGGATCCATTTATTAATTTGTGTGATTCGATTTATCAAATTTCTATTTATATTATTAGTAAAATTATGTATGTGACTCCATTTGGAGTATTCGCATGTATTGCGACAGTTATGTATTCAAATGGTGTGGATACAATGCTTCAATTAGGTCAAGTATTATTGGCTTTATATATTACGTTCTATTTATATGCATTTATTATTTATGGTGGTATGGTTAAATTCTTTGGAAAATACAATCCAATTCAATTTTTTAAAGATATTGCACCAGCAGGATTGAATGCGTTTGGAACTTGTTCAAGTAGTGCTACGATTCCCATTTCATTAAAGTGTGCTTCAGAAAAGATTGGTATTCCAGAAGAAATCACATCTTTAACTTTACCTTTAGGAGCAACGATCAATATGGATGCCGTTTCGATTTTGATGTCATTTATGATTACATTCTTTGCGACAGCTTTAGGTATTGATTTAAGTATTGGAACAATGGTGACTGTCCTTGCTTGTAACGTATTGTTAAGTATTGGTACTCCAGGTGTTCCTGGTGGTGCGATTGCTGCTTTTGCGGCTTTGTGTCCAATTGCAGGAATTCCAACAAATCAAATTTTAGGTGTTTATATTTCAGTAAATACTTTGTGTGACATGGGAGCTACTTGTGTGAATGTCATTGGTGACTTGGCTTGTTCAACAGTTTTGAAACAGACTTTGCATTTTGATAAGAAGAAATAAATGAAGCCAAATAAAACAATCAGTGAATTTAAAGAGTTTATCGCCAAAGGCAATGTGATGGATATGGCTGTGGGAAAATCGTTACTTCCTTGGTAAATGATATATTGATGCCGATTGTGGGTATTTTAATTGGTGGACTTGATTTTACAGGTTTAAAAATTCAAGTAGGTACAGCTACAATTACGTATGGTAATTTTATTCAAAATGTTGTGGATTTCTTAATTGTAGCGGCATGTATATTTGCAACATTGAAGTTTTTAGCGCATTTTAAAAAGACAACGAATGATCAACTTGATCAGGAAGAACCTAAAAAAGATGACACTGTTGTCTTATTAGAAGAGATTCGTGATTTATTAAAGAAGATAGATAAAGTAAATTAAATATGTAACCAACAAGAGTATACCGGCTTTTTTGTCGAGTGCTCTTGTTTTTTTAGTGCAAATATAAAGGACAAAACCAATCAGTATTGCGACAAAGGAATCAATAATAAAGTGGGATTCAAAAGGTACAGGTGTAATAAGTGCACTTGATCCTACGACAAATAAGATATTAAAGATATTAGATCCAATGATGTTTCCAATCGCAATGTCGGCATTGCCTTTTCTTGCAGCCGTTACAGAAGTAACAAGTTCTGGTAATGAAGTTCCTAAGGCAACGATTGTTAGGCCGATAAATCTTTGACTGACACCTAGTGAAATGGCAATGTTTGTGGCTGCATCTACCGCAAAGTTACTTCCAACCATTAAACATACAAGTCCGAGTGGAATAAATAATGGGTTTGTTTGTTTGATTTCAGTTTCTTCCATTTGATTCTTAAACATTTTAAAAATGTAGTATAAGTAACCAAGAAAGAATAACCACATAATAATTCCATCTAAACGAGAAATAGTTGTGTTGATACCTAATAATATCAATACAAGTGTTACAAGTATCATAAATGGCATTTCATATTTGATTGTACTATTTTGAATGTGTAAAGGACGAATGAGTGCTGTAATGCCAAGAATAATTCCTACATTTAAAATATTACTTCCAACAACATTTCCAATCGTAATGGCAGCATTGGATTTTAAAGCGGCTGTTATAGAAACAAAAGCTTCTGGTAGACTCGTTCCCATCGCAACGATAGTAAGTCCAATGATGAGTTGGGGTATGCCAAAGCGTGATGCGATACTGCTTGCTCCATCGACAAACCAATCGGCTCCTTTGAGTAGTAGAATAAATCCTAATACTAATAAAATTATGTTCATATAGTTCCTCCTGGACCAGATAAAATAAAAAGACTCTGGTCTTATGTACCAAAGTCTTGCCATTTCATCACAGTCCGGATTTAATATCGTATTGACGAAGCTGTAAACACATATTTGTGCCGGCTACTCCCTTTATGGGCTTATTATACATATTTTGGTTAATTAATTCTATATTTAATTGTAAAAATATCTTAACAAATGCAAGTTTTCTCGAAAAACCTCTTTTTATTTCGTATTAGATATGGGAGTTGAGTAAATCACATGAATAAAACTAAAGATAAAATAATGAAGGAGTTTTTAGAAAACAATGCCTATTTTGTCGACTTCTTTAATGGAGAAAGAGTTCTTAAACCTGAAAACTGTATGGAACTTGATTCAGAGATGAA